>NZ_JAGPXP010000011.1:0-205431 GCF_018070485.1 Micromonospora sp. C41
CGCGTCCGGTTTCTCCGGCAGGCCGGGGCTGCCGCCGGCGCCGTTGCCGGCGCCGCCGGGTGAGCCGAGTCCCGGAACGCCGGGCGGGGTGAACCCGCCGCCGGCGGCGCCCCCGCCGACTCCGCCTCCGGGCTTCGGACCGCCGACCTCGCCCGGGCCGGAGAACGACGGCGGCTTCACCGAACCGCCGCCGCCGAGATTCGCCGAGCCCGGTGGCTTGATCCCCGGCGGCACCGCCCCGGGGACGAACCCGCCCGGTACGCCGCCGCCGGGCAGCCCGCCGCCGCCGATACCGCCCGGGCCGTTGAACGCCGGGGCGTCGAAGCCGGGCAGCCCGCCGCCGACGCCACCTCCGCCCGGGGTGGGGCCGCCGATCTCGCCCGGGCCGGAGAACGACGGCGGGGTGACGGTCCCCGGGCCCTGGCCGGGACCCGACCCGCCGATGCCGCCGAGGTTCGGCGGCGTGATCGTGGGGACGGTGATGTTCGGCGGCGCGGTGAGGGGCGCGGTGGTGATGCCGCCGATGGAGGGCGTGGTGAACACCGGCGGGGTGAGCGTCGGAGGCGCCGACAGGTTCATCGTGGTGATGTTCGGCGTCGGGAACGGCGACGTCGCAGGCATGCTGATGCTCGGCGTCGGCATGGTGACCCCGGCCGTCTTCGCCTTGTCGGTGGTGATCCGGTACTGCTCGGCGACGGTGTGGACGACCTCGGCCATCTGCTGCGCCATCGGCTTCTCGTACTCGGTGCCGCTGATCGGCACCGGGCCGCTGCCGCTGCCGACGCCGTTCTGGGAGGCGATCCTCGCCCACTCGCCGTCCAGGTAGGCGATCGTCTGCTGGGCCCAGGAGAGGTGGTTGGCCGCGTCGTAGAGCTGCGACGGCAGCGACGTGAGGTTCGGGGAGGAGTTGATGGCGTTCGACGCGGTGTCGGAGTCCGGGACCTTGCCGCCGGCGAGGTGCTCGGCCTGCTTGCCGAGCAGGTCCGCGTAGAAGTTCATCTTGTCGCGGAACGCGCTGGCCGCGGGTCCCTGCCACGCCTTGTCGTCACCGACCATCGAGGCGACAGCGGTACGGATGGTCTGTTCCAGCCAGATCAGCAGGTCCTGCGTGGCTTGGAACGCCCGCGCCGCCTCGACCACCGACGCGACGTTGACGCGGGAGGCGGCGTACTGCAGTCCCGCCTCGCTGAACACCGCGGCGCCCCCGTTGACCGCGGCCTCGAGCTTGCGCCAGCCCCGGGTCTCGGTCGCCCAGGTCCGGTAGTCGTACAGGTCACCGACGGGAATTACCTTCGGCGGAAAGGTCCCTGCCTCCTCCGCGGGGTCGTTCCACCCGTCGAGTTTGCTCTCACCGAGACCGTTGCCCATGCCCCGTCCCTCTTCGCGAGCGGCGAGAACCGCCCGGCCGCGCTAGTTGCCGTCGGTCTTGATGATCTTCTGGCCGTACGTGCTCAGGTTGTCGAGGCCCTTGAAGGAGTCACCCATGACCTCGTTGAGCTTCTCCGTGGTCAGCGAGTTCAGCTCTTCGAGGTTCTTGTACTGGGCGGCCATCTTCAGCAGGGCATGCTGCACGGCGAGGAGGGCCGTGTTCATGTCGACGAGCATGTCCTTCGTGTCGCCCTTGACGCCGCCGTCCTGGGCGGTCGCCCCGACCACCGCCTGCCGCAGCACCTCCGCGCGGGCGAAGGCCCCGGGCCGCGGGTCGACAGCGTTCAACTGGTCCACGGTGGTGAGCAGGATGTTCCCGGGACCGGTGATCCGGCCCAGCACCTCGTTGGCGAACCACTCCAGCGCGGCGGTGTTCACGGCCACGCCGCTGGTCGAGGCGGTGTCACCCTTGAACGTCGGGCTGATGCCCGGCGGGGTGAAGCCCGAGTTCGTCGGAGTCTTCGTCTCGTCGATCCAGTCGGGCTTGTCGGTGAACGCGGGCGGCTTCACGTTCGACGGGTCGGTGATGTTGGCCTTGTACTCCTTGACGAGGTTCCGCCAGCCGTCGATGTCGAGGATGTTCTTGTCGTACCACTCGCGGGCCTCGATCCACTCCGGGTGCTCGGCGCGGACCTCGTCCTTCCACCTGTCGAAATCCACGCCGGTGCGCCGGTTCTGGTGCTTGTTGTAGAAGGCCATCCAGGAGTCGTACGCCGCCTGAGTGGTGCCTTCCGGCTTCCCGATGGCGGCGTCGCCCATGCCGTAGGCGTTCATCGCGGCGATGGCTTCGGGGCTGGCGTATCCCCAGTCAATGCGGGCCAAGGAGATCACTCCACTCGAGAGTCGACGGCGGCGGGACGAAGGCGCAGACCCCAGCGGCCCGGATCGTCTAACTCACCGGGCCGGGGACGGACGACGGAGACTGCCGCGCCGCGTCCGCGGCAGCCGCCCGGCGGATCAACCGCCGCGGACGTCGTTCCAGATCATGGCGTGACGCTGCTCGGTGGTGCCGTAGTTGTCCGAGATCCGCAGCAGCGTCTGCCGGGCCTGCTCCAGGTAGCCCACCATCGAGTCGGCCGCCTGGTTCCAGGCCGCCTTCGAGACGTGGTACTGCTGCTGGGCGGCACCGGTCCACTGGGCGAGGCTCGCCTCGACGGTGCGCTCCATCTCCTCCAGCGACGACTGGATCTGGCCGTTGATGCGGTGCATGTCGGTCAGCACGGCGTCTGCCTGCACGAAGTCGAAGGTGTAGTTGGACACGTCAGTCCTCTCGGGAGATCAGGGATCGGGGGTACGGCTCAGATGCCCGGCAGGGCCGCGCCGAAGGAGCTGGCCACGCTCGACGCCTCGTCCTCGGCCGCCTGGTAGCCCTTGGTGGTCACGCCCATGACCTCGAGCATGTTCAGCAGCTCGTTGATGACCCGCTGGAACGCGTTCTCCCAGTTGTCCATGGCCTGGTTGAAGCCCTGCGACGCCTGGCCGGTCCAGGAGGAGATCAGGACGGCCATCTGCCCGTTGACCGCGCGCAGCTGGCTGGTGAACTCGGTGGCCTTGTCGGAGAACTCCTGGGCAGCCCGCTGCATACCCGCTTCGGTGGTGCTGACGCTCGGCATCGTCACGGCCGGACTCCTCATGTCAGGGAAAGGTGGCAGGGAAGAGTGTTGATCCGCCGCCCCGTGCGGGCGCAACTTCGTCGCGCCGCCATGTCCGAACGTCACCCAACATTGCACGGCAGCGCCCCCGCGCCCGGCGGCGACGGCCGGGAGGCCGGGAAAAGTGGTTGCACTTTCATGCACTGATGCCCGGCCGGAGTTCCGGCGCGACGGCCGCGCCGTCTTCACTTGACGGCGACGTCGAGGGAGTGGTCCGTCGTGAACTACAGCGAGCGCATCGAAGGCCTGTTCCAGGAGTACGAGCGGCAGCGCAACAGCCTCACGGAGATGCAGGCCCGGATGAGCGCGCTCTCGGCCACCGCGTCGTCACCGCGCCGCGAGGTGAGCGTCACCGTCGGCCAGAACGGCGTGCTCACCGACATCCAGTTCCCCACCGGCGCCCACAAGCGGCTCACCACGGCCGACCTGACCCGGCTCGTCCTCGACACCTACGCCGACGCCACGGAACAGGTCATGAACCAGGCGGCCGACGTGCTGGCGCCGATGCTGCCGGACGGTGTCGACGCCCACAAGCTGGTCCGGGGCCAGGCCGGCGCCGACGCGTTCCTGCCGAAGGAGCCGCGCATGGTGACGAGCGTGCGGGAACTCCTGACCCGGGGACCCGAATGACCGGCAACAATCCCGGCGGCCGGTTGTGGGTCGACCCGGACGGCGTGGAAGGGCTCGGCAAGGCGTACGAGTCGCACGTCCAGCTCTACGAGTCCTACCTCGCCCAGGCGATCGCGCTGCGCGCCCGGTACTCCAACGCCTGGGGCGACGACGACATGGGCAAGGAGTTCTCGGAGAAGTTCCTGCAGGGCATGGACAACCTCGAAGCGATCATCGGCGGCGTCAAGGGCACCCTGCACTACACCGCCGAGGGCCTGAAGGAGAGTGGCCGGGCGTACCGCGAGGCCGACGAGGCCGCCGCAGACGTGAGCCGGATGTTGGCAAAGGACTTCGACGGCCTGCGGCGCCCCGCGTACCCGATGCGGGCGGCGGCCACCGGCGACGTGCCGGGGCCTGCCGCGGAGGGTGAGCCGCGCCGGCCTCATCTGCTGTCCCGCCGCCGGGCGGCCGGCGAGCCGGTCCCCGAGCAGGCCGGGCTCCTTCCGCGGCAGCAGGGCACGCCGCTGCTGCCGGTGGAGCCCGCCGAGCCGCTGATCCCGGTCACCGCCGCCACGCCGGCCATCTCGTCCTACTTCTCCAAGCCGGAGTACGCGACCGCGCACGTCGGCGGCCGGCCACTGCCCGACGGGTACCGGCTGATCGCGCTCAACCCGTTCGCCGACGGCAGCACCCGGGTGGACGCGAACCTCTACGACTCGATCACCCCGCTGGCCGGAACGCCTGTCACCACCCCGGACGGCAGGGAGATCGATCCCGGACAGGGCCGATTCTTCGTCGTCAAGGAGAACCCGGCCGCCGACCCCACCGTCCCCGGCTACCAGCCGCTGTACCTGAGCTACGCGCCGGACGGCACGCCCTCGCCGATCATCACCGGCGCCTGAGCCACCCGCCACCCGTCGCCGGTAGCACATGCCCGACTTCCACATCCCCAACGACCCGCAGTGGCAGTGGGCGTACGACCTGATCCTCGTCGCCGTCGGTGAGGAGTACCCGAAGGCCGACCCCACCGCCCTTCGCGCAATGGGCGACGAGTTGTACGCGCTCAGCAGCACCATCCTCAACGGGATGGGCGCCACCGCCAACCTCGGCTACGGGCTGGCCGGCAGCCTGTCCGGCCCGGCGATGGACGCGTTCCAGCAGTA
This sequence comes from Micromonospora sp. C41, assembly GCF_018070485.1. Lineage (NCBI taxonomy): Bacteria > Bacillati > Actinomycetota > Actinomycetes > Micromonosporales > Micromonosporaceae > Micromonospora > Micromonospora sp. C41. Next base: position 4,853 of record NZ_JAGPXP010000011.1, read on the forward strand.
CCAGGTGGGCATCACCAAGAACGTGCCGGCCGGCGGCAACATCGCGCTGGCGCTGGGCGGATCGGCGTACAACTTCGCGCTGGACTCGGAGAACACCCAGTACAACATCGTCATCGCGGCCTTCACCCAAGTCGTCGAGATCGCCATCGCGCTGGCCTCCGGCTTCGGCGCGGCGGCGGTTCCCGCCCTGATCAAGATCGGTCAGGAGATCGTCAAGGCTCTGATCGACCTGTTCCGGCAGCGCCTGCGGCACATGCTGATGCGGCTGGCCTGGGAGGCGTTCCAGGAGGGCCTGGAGGAACTCTGGCAGAGCGCCGCCGCCCAGGTGACCCAGATCATCGAGGGAAACCGCAAGTCCCTCGACTACAAGGACCTGGCGATCTCGTTCGCCGGTGGCGCCTTCATCGGCGCGGGCGTCAGCGGCGTGCAGATGATCGGCGGCAAGTTCTTCCCGAAGATCAACGACAGCATCCTGTCCCGGGAAGGGTTGTCGGCGCTCGCCGAGACGCTGTTCGAGGGCCTGTTCACCATGATGGTCGGCGGCGGTGGATTCAACCCGTGGGCCACCATGTCCTCCTCGCTGATCGGCGGGATGGCGCACCACTACGCCACAGTGGTCGGCAACAGCTACGGCCCCGGCGCGGGCGCCAAGGCGCCACCGAAGATCGAGACGAACAGCCTCACCACCACGCCGTCCACGCCGCCGCCGACGAGCGTGGAAGGACCACCGGTTCCCCCGCCCGTCGGCTCCCCCATCGGGACGGGCGCAGGTCACGGCGGCGCCGGGAACCAGGGCGTCGGTGGGCTGCCCGCCGACGGCTCCGGCGCCGCCGGTGGCGCCGTCGGCGACTCCGGTCCGGGCCGTTCGGTCGGCGGCATCCAGGGCTCCGGGGGTCAGGGCTCCGGAGGTCAAGGCGCCGGGAGTCAGGGCGGCGCCGGTCAGGGTCCAGGTAGTCAGGGGCCGGGTCAGCAGGGCGCGGGAAGCCCGGGCGTCCAGGTGGGTGGGGGTTCGGCCACCGGTGGGCAGACCGGCGCTGGAAGCGCGACGGCCGGTGGGCAGAGCGGCGCCGACGGCCCGGTCGCGAGTGGTCAGGGCGCGGGTCGCGACGGCACCGGCAGCCAGGGCGCCGGCAACCCCGCCGGGACCGGCAACACGGCCGGCGGGACGGAGGCCCCGGTCTCCACCGGGGACAGGTCCGCGCGCGGCGACTCGACGGGTACTGCGACCGCAAGCCCGTCGACCGCCACCGGCGCGCCCTCGGCCGCCCCCGCGACGGTGGTCACCGACGCCGCGACGACGCGCGACGGCACCCTGGCCGGACCGGACGTCTCGACGTCGGGTGGTGGGCTGCCCGGGTTCGACACCACCACGCCGTCGACGTCGGCGACGCAGCCGCCCGCCACCTCCGGCTCCCCACCGGGAGCCCCGGCCGGACCGACGCCGTCCACGACCGCGCCGTCCCCCGCTACGTCCTCCCCGGCCACGCCGTCGGCCGCCCCGCCCGCACCCGCCACCGCTACGTCCTCGCCGAACCCGCCGTCGGCGGCCACGCCCGCGGCGGGGCGGGCCGACAGCACCGGTGCCGCGCCTGTGCTGCCACCGGTACGGGAGCAGGCGGGCGGCGTCTCGGTCGAGGTCGCTGCGGTCGGCGTGCCACCGGCGACCGGTCCCGCAGGGGGCATCGAGGCGCCGGCCACCCCGGCACCGGCGACTGCGGCGTCCACACCGACCGGGCCGGTGGTCACCGCCGACGGTCCAGCCGTCACCGTGGAGGGTGCGACGACCGCCCACGCCCCGGTGGGCGCGGACCACACCGGCGGCCGGGACGACCTCGCGCAGGCCGGTTCCCACCCCGGCCCGGCCCGGACCGGCGACCCGGGAACGACTCAACCCGTCACCCCGGCTACCGGAACGCCCGGCCGGGCCACGCCGAGCCCGCAGTTCCAGCGGGCGAAGGCGAACGCGGAGCCGCAACGGCTGCGCACCGAGCGGTACGTCCCGTGGAAGGACACCGTCGTCCCCGGCACGCACCTGCTGCGCGGCGAGATCACCACAATCGACTTCACCACGCGGGAGTTCACCGCCGACGGACGCGACTACCGGTCGTTCGACGTACACCTGGATCTGGTCTCGAAGAACGACCGGATGTCCCCGCAGGAGCTGCGGGACTTCGCCGACGCCGTGCAGCGCACCGTCGACGAGATGGTCAACGACAGGTACACGCTGCCCGACGGGCGGCTGCTGCACATCGACCTGATCGTCGACACGCCGCCGTGGCGCGACGGCATGACCCGCGACTGGCAGGCCGATCCGCGCCGCAACCCGCCGGTCGAGGTGACCTCCGAGACCGGCGTCCGCTCCGACCAGCATCTGTGGAACACCGGCGACCGCCTCGGTGTGATGGTGCACGAGGTGATGCACTACCTCGGCGCCAAGGAGGGTCACCAGGCCGACGAACACCTGCTCACCACAGTGGACCGTCCGGGCGTGATGGGTCTCGAGGTCGACGTCCTGCCGACGTCGTCGGAGCAGGCCGCGACCTCGACCGGGCCGGTCGACTACCTCACCGCCGAGGATCTGGCGACGATCCACGACGCCGCGCTGACCGCAGGACCGGTACGCGAGCTGCCACCCCCACCCACGACGCGCGAGCAGGCGCCGGACCCGTACCCGAATCCGCAGGTCCCGTCGCGTGCGCCGGCCCCGGCACCGTCAGAGCCGCAGGTCGCTCCGGTTCCCCCACCGCCACCGCCACCGATCGCACCGGTGCCCCCGCCACCACCGCCACCCATCGCCCCGGTGCCGCCGCCTCCCCCCGGGGTGCCCGGCCCTCCGCCACCACCGGCCGCGCCCGGCCGCCCGCCGCGGCCGGCCGGAGCGCCGACCCGGAACACCGTCCCGCAGCGGGCGGACCTCTCCGCTGCCACGCTGCCGCCCCGGCAGCAGCCCGTGCCGACGGCGATCGGGCGAGCGCTCACCGACAAGTACCAGATGGTGCACGTCCTCGACCAGGGCTCCCCGGGCCTGGGCCACCAGGCGGCGACGGTCGCCATGCTCGACGGGCTGGCCGCGACCGGCTACCAGGGCACTGTGGTGCTGACCTACCCCAGCAACAAGACGCCGTACTACGCCGGGCAGCTCGGCCGGCAGGCCGACTTCGACAGCCCGGTGGGCTCGTACGACCTGTTCCACCGCGAGTGGACCGGTCGCCGGGGCGGGATGAACGTCGTCATGCGTCCGCAGCAGAAGCCCGTCGACCCGGGCGAGGGGCGGATACAGACGCCCGCCGACGACCTACGCAAGGAGCGGGACTGGAAGGAGAGGCAGTGGCCCGGCGCCGGCGGCAGCGATCTGCCCGACTGGCGACGGGAGCTGCAGCCGTCGTTCCGGAAAGAGGCGGAGACAACCGCTCAGGAAGTCGGCCAGGGCCTGCGCCTCGACCTGGTCCGCGCCGAAACGCTACCTCCGGGCGCCGTCCTGATCGTCCTGCCGGCCGTCGACGCGAGGAACAACGACGGCTCGGAGGTAAGCGGGGAGAAGAAGGAGGAGTGGTTCCAGGAGAACTGGGAGCGTGGGCTGCGCACCGCCCACAACGGCAAGCACGACGTGCTCACGCTCCAGCCGTTCCTGTGGGACAAGTTCCCCCGTCAGTTCCGCGGCGCGGACGGGACGGTCACGAATCTGGACGAGATCCTGACCGGTGTGCCGACCTACCGTGGCCGGCCACCGGCCACCCCGCCGCCGGCCGCCGCCGAGGTCGTCAGGGCCACCGGCGTTCCCGGGGCCGACGCTCTCGCGAACCTGGTCGACGACCCGGGCACCGACGTGGTGCTCGTCTACTACGGCATGACCGAGGCCACTCCTGAGCACAGGGACGTGGTCGGCCGGCTTGCCGTCGCCGCCCGGCCCGGCCGGCCGACTGTCGTCCTGGTGGTCGGCGACGCCGACCGGAGCTTCACGACAGGCAACCCCGACGTCCACGTCGCGGCGCTGCCCCGCGTCTCGCCGGAGCAGATGGCCGGGCTCCGCGACCGCGCCACGCTCGTGGTCACCGAGGGCGCCAACACCTGGCAGGAGTCCCTCGCGGCGGGCAAGCCCACGCTCTCGGTGACCGCGTCCGCGGGTGACACCCGGCCGTGGGAGCACGGGCCCGCGTCGGTCCGGACCGACTCCGGCGAAGGCCGCGACCGGCTATTGGCGGCGTCGGAGTACCTGCGGCACGGCGGCGATCCCGCCACCCTGCGGGACTTCGTCCAGGACGACGACGGCAGCGTCCGCACGTACTTCGACGGGTGGCAGCAGGCCCTCGGCCAGACCGGCTCCGACCAGGTCGACCAGGCCCTCGCCACGGTCACCGGCCTGAAGTTGGACCCGGAGGCCCGCTCGCGTGAGGCCGCGCCGGGCGCGCCCCCGGTGGACACCACCGCCCGCACGGCCGGGACCCCGCCGGCCCGGCTCGACGTACCCAAGACCCGCGACGAGATCGCCCGGGCGCGCCACGAGCAGCGCGACACCGCGCCGCGCAGGGTCGCGAACACCAGCGCCTACGACGTCATCGTCCGCGACCCGAGTCCGGACACCCGGGTTCCGGACGTGGTCGCGCGCTCCTACGAGCGGGCCGGTCTGCCCCTTCCGGCAGCCGGCCGCCCCCGGCTGCGCCTCGAAGCGGTCGACAACCGCATCGCGTACGACCACCGGGTGCTCGACCTCGGCGACCGGAACGTGCAGGACTTCACGGTCAAGGTCTTCCTGGACGCGCGCGACGCCACGGCCGCCGCCGCCCGGGACGAGGTGGAGACCCGGGTGACCGAGGCGGTCGACCGGATCTACAACCAGGGCTTCCGCATCGGTGACCGCGACCAGCTGAACGTCACCGTGGAGTTCGTGACCCGGCCCGGCGAGGCGCACGCCGTCGTCGCGCTGCACGGCACTCCGTCGCCGACCACGCAGACCGCCTGGTCGACGCATTCGTCCGACCTGGACCTGGCGCACGAGATCGGGCACTTCCTGGGCCTGCGCGACGAGTACGCGATACCGGGCCGGGCCCTGGAGCGCGCGCTGGTCCGCGACGACAACTCGCTGATGGCGACCACCACGCCGCAGCCCGGCAACGAGCCGCGGCTGCTGGCCCGCGGCGTCGAGCGGATCGCCGGCCTGCGGCACGACGTGCTCTCGCCCGATCGCGGCGCGCTGCCGCCACGGACGCGGCCGGCCCGGTTCGAGCCGGTACGGGTGCCCGGCGGCCGCAACGCGCGGTTCGACGAGCTGACCGGACACACCCGCGACGTCGACCCGGGCAACTACCGGCAGGCGACGATCGACCTGAAGGCCGAGGCGGCGCCGATCGGGTTCGTCGTCAACTCGATGCTCCCGGCCGCCGACGTCGACCAGATCCCCGAGGTGGTCCGAGCCGTCACCGAGGGCCTCGCCCCGGGCACCCGGGTCGCGTTCGTCTTCGGCGTCAACACCACCGCCGAGGTGCCGGACCTGGCGTTCCGGGACGCTGTCGCCCGGGCCGCCCGGCTCGCCGAGAGCCTCGACGTGCCGGTGGCGGTGAACGGCTACGCGGTCGGCACGAAGAACGACAAGTTCCCGTACGGCCGCACCCGCAACCAGGTGCTGCGCGATCCCGACACGGTGGCCGCGATCCAGGGCCTCGCGCAGGGCGGCCCGGACGGCGCGGACCGCCGCTACCCGTACGTCTCGATCCAGGACTTCGACCGGGGCGCCCGGACGGTCGCCGACGGCACCCACGTCTTCGACCGCGTCGACCGGGCGACCCGGTTCGACCCGGAGGCGACCGGGCAGCAGGCGGACTCCCCGGCCCGGCCCTTGATGATCTCCGGCGGCTACCGGGTCGGCGACGCCGCGGATCTGGTCCGGCGGACCCGGGAACGGCTGGAACGACGCGCCCGCGACCACGAGGCGAGGATCGCCGAACTCGCCACGCGCGACGACCGGGAGGCGCGCAAGGAACTCGGGATCGAGCGACAGAAGCTGGCCGCCGTCCACGGCGGGCTCGGCAAGCTCGCCACCGAGGCCGGGCAGGAGAAGTTCGTCCGGGACTTCGCCACGGCCGTGGACGAGGACATGCGCTCCCGGGACCGGCAGGCCACCGTCCACCCCATGCTCCCGTACTCGCCGGAGCCGAACCTCTTCGTCGACGGCCTGCTCGTCCTCGGCCGGCCCGAGGTCCGGTTCGGTGACGCGGGCGCCGAGTTCCTCCTGCTCGCCGAGAGCCTGCACCAGGCGTACGGCGACGAGCTGGCCGTCGCCCACGGCGCGGCGACGCCGGCCGGCCTGCCCCCGGACGTCCTCACCACCGATGTCCAGGTCGAGTCGCAGAACAACAGGCACCCCGACCGCGACCTGGGGTTCATGACGGACTTCGTGGGCGCCGCCACGCCCACCGACCTGTCCCGGCTGGCGGCCGACTTCGCCGCCGGCAACTTCCTGCCCCAGTCGCACGCCGTGCCCACGAACGCCAACCGGCAGCTGTTCTACACCGAGGGCACCGGCTTCAAGGAGTACCGGGCCGAGCTGCGCAAGCCCGACAGAGCCGCCGGCAAGCCGTTCGCCGCCCCCACCGACGTGACGCCCCGCCGTGCCGGGGTGGCGCGTGCCCCGGGCGAGCCGCCGCGCACGTGGCAGGAGTCGCTGACGCCGGAGCAGCTCCAGCAGCTCGGCGCGCAGCCGCACAACCGGCTCGTCACCACCGTCTCGCTGCCGCCGCCCGGGTCCGGTCCCGCGCCGGAGCCGAGCGGCGAGTTCACCGTCGACCCCGACCTGGACCCGTCGAAGCCGGCCCGGACCGTGGGCCTGCCGACCAGCCAGCGCCTCGTCGCCGCGCACCTGGTCGCCACGTCGAACGACTCGGGGACCATCCAGCAGGAGTTCGCCGCCGCCACCGCCATCGCCGATCGTGGTGGGCTCAGCCGGCAGCCGGGCTCCCTCTACGACGCGATCGCGGCCGGGCTGCCGGGCGCCGACGCGGACACCCTGCGGATCGACACCCTGCGGGCGGGCCGGGACACGATCGTGCTGGACGACGCCGCCGCGATGCGGCAGCAGCGCCCGTACGACAACGGGCACTTCGTGCGGGCGGCCCTCGCACCCGACCCCGGCACGCAGCGCCGCGGCGCCCCGATCGACGACGCCGAACGGCAGCGGATCGGCAACGCGCACGACGTGGTCGAGTTCGCCGCCGCCCGGGGCAGCCGGGTGCACCTCACCGTGCACGACGGGGCGGGCGGCCCGGTCCGGGAGTATCAGGTGCGCGGCGCCAAGCCGCAGGGCCGGCTGGCGCTGGTCCGCACGATCGACGCGTGGGGCGGGGTCACCTACGCGCCGTACGTGCCCCCGCCGCCCCCGGCGGCTGACACCGGCGACGACAGCGACAGGGAGTCCGGCGACTTCGGGATGTTCGGCGACGACGGCCTCGCCACGTTCGCGCCGACCGCCACCACGACAACGACCACGACCACGACCACGAGCGCCACGACCGGCGGCGCCGTCGACTCCGGCCTGGTGTTCGCCGCGCCCGACGACCGCGCCACCAGGTCCACCGCCCGGGACTTCCCGGACCGGCCCGACCGCTACCACGTGTTCGGACACGGCGAGACGGACGCGATCCGGGTCGGCGACGCCCGGATCACCCCGGCGCAGCTCGCCGCGCGCATCCGCGAGGACCACGACCGCTGGCAGGGACGCCCGATCGTCCTGATCGTCTGCGACAGCGGCACCGACCGCCGGGACGGCTTCGCCGCGCAGCTCGCCCGCGAACTGCCCGGCACCAGGATCATCGCGCCTGGCGGCGTGGTGTGGGCCGGGTCGACCGGACACGCGATCGTCACCGGCAGCGACAGTCGCGGCCCGGACGGCGAAGCGCTCACCCCGCCGACCGGTGACACCCGGTTCGTCGAGTTCGAGGCGTCACCCACCGACCCCGCCCGGCTCACCGTCACCGAGTTGTCGCACGTGCTCGACGCGTACACCCCGGTCGGTCAGGTCGACCCCGACCGGACGGCTCGGTCCGTCGCGCAGCTCTCCGCCTGGGCGCGGTCCGACGCCACCGAGGTCGAGACCCGGACCCGGCCGGCGCTCGACGCGCTCGCTCCGGCCCTCGACGACGCCACCCGGGCCGACGCCACGCACCGGCGCGCCGCCGGGCTGCACCACGACGCGGCGAACCGGGTGGCCGACCTGTCGGAGAGCCAGCTCCAGCTCGACCAGCGCGCCGACGAGGCACCGAAGCTGGCGCGGGCCGGCGTCGACGCGGCGACCCGGGCCGGGGACACGGCCGACGCGCGGCGGCTGCGCGAGATCGCCGGCCGGACCGAGGAGCACATCCGCGACCGGGACGCCGGGGTACGCGCCTCGCTCGCCGCCTCGGCCGCCGAGGTGGCGACCGTACGCGACCTGCGCGACGACGCCGCGTGGGCCGAGTCGACGGCGGCGCGCGCCGACGCGGACCTGCGGTTCCTGCGGGAGCGGCACGACCGGCTCGCCGCCCTGCGGGCGGAGGCCCGGCACTGGGCGGATCACGCCGCCCGGGCGGCCGCCGACGCCACCGCGGCGCTCGGCCTCCCGCCCGGCCCACGACGGGACCTGGCGCTCGCGGACGCGCTGCTGCGGGCGTACCCGGCGGTCAACGCGACCGCGCGGCGACGCGCCGACCTCGACCGGATCACCGCCGAGCTAGCCCCGCTCGGTGACCTGCCCACCGCGGTCCGGGACCGGCGCGACGCCGCCGCCCAGGCCGAGCGCCTGGTCGCCGACGTGGCGTCCCGGGCGCCCGGGGCGTACGGCGCGCACACGGCCGCGCTGTCGCACATGGACGACGCCCACGACTCGCTGACCGGGTCGGAGGAGCGACTCAACGACGTCTACGACCTGGCCGAGCGGCTCGGCGTGCCGCCCCGGACCCCGTCGCCCGCGCCGGCCGGCACGCCGGACGCGACGACGCCGCAGGAGGACGCCGACTCCGACCTGGAGCCACCGGCCGACCTGCTGGTGGAGACCGCACCGGCGGGGCTGGCGCCGTTCTCTGCGCCGGAGGCCGGCACCGACGCGGCCACGACGGGCGAGGCGACCCCGGCCGAAGCCGGCCCGGAACAGATCGGCACGGCGCTGACCACCGAGGGCGAGACGGCGCTGCCGTCACCCGAGGCGGTACGCCGGCGCCTGCCCACCTACCTGCGGGACAGCCGCACCCTCGGCCTCGCCGAGCAGCTACGGGCCACCCGGGACGCGACGCTCGGCGCGGCGCTGCGGACCCTCGACCCCCGCCTGCCGGCCGACGTCGTCGCCGCGGTGGAGGCCGACAGCCGCGACGACATCGACCAGTTCCTCGGCGCGGGCCGCCCCTACCCGGTCACGGTCGGCGGCCGCCCCGCCGAACTGGTGGTGACCGCCGTCCTCGACTGGGACCGGCTGACGGTCGACCGGGTGCACGACGACCCGCGCAAGGTCACCACGAAGACCCGGGAGAACCTCACCCACACGCTGCGGCACACCCGGGACCGGCACGTCGAGCCGAAGGCGACTGTCACCGCGCTGCCGGGCGTGATCGTCGGCGCGGGCGGCTCGGTGCCGACGGCGCCCACCACCGAACACTCCACCGCCCACAAGAGCACCTACACGTCCACCACCACGGTCAAGGTCAGCGACCTGGCCGAAGTGACAGTGCCGATCCGCTTCGTCGCCCGGCTCGTCCGGCCCGGCCGCCCCGACACCGGACCGGTCCAGGCCGCCGGCACCGTCGCTCTCGCCGTACCGACCGGGTTGCGTCCGGTCGGCGCGACCGCGCCGTCGGCCGCGGGCCCGGCGCTCGACGGACCGGTGCCGGCCCGGTTCGCGGTGGAGAGCGTACGCAGCCGCCCGGCCGATCCGGGCGCCACGTTCTTCGAGCAGGTCGAGGCGATCCTCGCCGAGGACGGCATGGGCGACCTGGTCCGCATCGGCGCGCCCGGCCGTCCGGCCGTGCAGAAGCTGCTCAGCGACGCGGCGTTCGCCGGCAAGCTGCCGACGACGGTCGTCACCGACCCGGCGAACCGGCACGACGGCTGGGTCCGGTCCGGTTCGCTGCCGCGCGGCGCGCGCACCGGCTGGCGGCGCTTCTTCCCGGGCCGCAGCCAGCAGGTCGAGGTGCGCCTGGTCGCCCGCCGCGTCGAGCAGGTGGAGAGCGTCGACGGCATCACGCACGTCGACACGTCCGCGCTCGCCGCCGAGAGCACCGGCGGCGCCACCGCCAAGCGGCTGTGGGGTGTCTGGGGCACCGCCGGTCCCGGTGTGGACGCAGGGCCGCTCAGCCTTGTCGTCGCGCCCCGGGTCGGCGGCAGCCGGGAGTCCGGCGTCAGCCGGACGATCACCGAGCGGACCGGCGCAAAGCAGACCGTGACGGGCACCGCTCCCGCCGTGCGGTACCGCGTCGAGTACGGCGTCCAGGTGCGCGTCCTGGGCCGTCCGCCGCGGATGCTGGCCGGTTCCGTCGAGGCGCTCCAGTGGACCACCCGCGACCGGCTGCCGGGCACCGCGCTCGACCCGGGCGGCCGGGAATGGCACGGACGGCGCGGCGCCGCCCGGACCCACTTCGCGCCGGCCCGCATCGAGCGGGGCGAGTCGTTCGGCGGCGCGTACCTGACCCGGTTCGGCGACCAGGGGCTCTACGAGACGGTCGCCGAAGCGGTGCGGTCGGTGCCCGGTCACGACCGGTTCCGCCTGGCCACCCGGGACGAGATGCTGCGGCACTTCGACGACCCGCGGCTCGCCGACGGGCTGACCCCGCAACTGCAGGCGGCGCTGAGCCGCGACGCGGACCTGCGTACCCAGCTCTCCCCCGACCAGCTGCGCCACCTGGCGGACCGGATCGTCGGCCCCGGGCTGAAGATCCCGCTGATCCGCACCGGCACGTTCCACGACCACGTCACTGTGGTGACCATCCGGGGCACCCTCGGCGACGTGTCCGACGGCGACCTGCTCGACCACGACAAGGTCGGCGCCGACGCCAAACAGGACGCCCGGTCCACTGTGACCGGCGGGCGCGACCGCAGCACGTCGGCCGAGATCAGCCTGGAGCCGCGCATCCTCGGCCCGCTCGGCCAGGCCGCCTCGGCGATGCTCGGCGGCCCCCGCGCCGCCGTCACCTGGAGCGCCGCCGACGAGAGCGCGATCACCGGCCGGCAGGCCGCCGAGAGCAGCCACGGACCGGCGCTCGACGACAAGGGCAAGCCCACCGGGGTACGGCTGCGCCAGTTCGCCGCCACCCTCGACCTCACCGTCACGGCCCGGTCCAGCGTGCGGGTCAACCAGGCGGGCCGGCAGCTGTCCGTCGGGGCGTACGGCCGGGACGTGCCCACCGTCGTCGCGACGTCCGAGCAGCGCCCCCGCACCCACCGCCTCGACGTGCGCATGCTCGTCCCCGAGACGCGGGTCTCCCGGCAGCGCGCCGCTCCCGAGCCCGGCCCCGCCGTCCGGGACGAGCAGACCATCGCGTACCCGCCGCCGCTGAGCCGGATGACCGGCGGACCGCACGACCTCGACGGACGCCGGGTGGAGTCCTTCGTCGGCGCCGGCCGGCTGCAGGAAGCCGTGGTCGACACGCTGCACGAGGCCAGCGGCGACGACATCTACACCGCCGAGGACGGCCGGATCTCCACAGTCGTCGCGGACGAGCTGTCGCCGGAGCGTCTCACCGGTGACGCCGAGCTGTTCAGCCGACCGCTGGCGCTGAGCAACCTGTGGCACGGCCGCCGGGCCGCGGACGCCCGCGCCGACGTGCGGGTACGGCTGCGACCGACGAACCCGGTGGTGCTCGACGACGCGGACGAGTTCGCCCGGATCAAGCGGACCTTCGCCAGCGGCACCGCGCGCAAGACCACGCACGGACGCTCGGTCGAGCTGAGTCTCTCCGCGACCGGCGTCGCCACGGTGAGCGGCCCGGCCGCCGACCACGGCGGCAGCACCGGCCGGCCGGCGGGCGCCGTCGTCCTGTCCGTCACGCCGTGGCGGCGCGCCTGGGGCCGGATCAGCGAGCGCAGCGTCTCGGGGATCTCGAAGCTGCGCGTCGGCGGTCGGCCCGAACGCGAGCTGCTGGTGCGGGTCGACGTGGAGGCGGAGGTGGTCGCCGAGGCGCGGCACGACACAAACCTGCTTCCGCTGGGCCTCTGGCCCGCTTCCCCGGCCCGCCGCGCCGGCCGGCAGCTCACCCTGCCGGGCGCTGTCGTCATGCGGATGACGCCGGCAGAGCTGAAGCGGCTCCAGGACCGCGACCGGGTCCGCCGGCACCGGAGCGCCGACGTGCGGCTGCAACTGCGGCACGCCGAGAACGCCGAGACGGTCCGCGCCGACCAGCGCGAGCAGCGCGCCCGGATGGCGCGGGCACAGGCCACCGAGCGCGGGAAGCTGCTGCGGCGGCAGCACACCGAACGCCGCGACGCCTCCGACTACGTCGACCGGGTACGCCGGCGCCGCGAGGTCGGCGAGGCGGAGCGGCGGCTCGTCGACCAGTCCTTCGCCGCGCTGCAGGAGCGGCACCGGCGCGAGCTCGCCGAGCTGACCGCGACGCACGACGAGGCCACGCAGGCGCTGCTTCAGGCGCAGGAGCGCCAGCGGGCCGTACAGGCCGAGCACCAGCGGCGCGAACGCGAGCTCGTCCGGCAGGAACAGCAGCGGCAGGACGAGGCCGCGGCCGACCCCGGCACCCCGGACGACACGGAACAACCCGCGTTCCGGCCGGGACCGCAACGCTCGTTCGGCATCGGCGGCGCCACCACCCACGTCGACCTCACCGACCGCATCCCGCACCTGCGGCGGGCCCTGGCCCGGGCGGCCGGCGAGGAACTCGCCCAGGCGATCCTGCCGTCCACCCAGGACCGCAGCCCGTTCGACCCGGTACGCGGGCTCGGCAGCTCCGGTTTCCTCGGCGCCGCCCACCTGCACCTGGCGGACGCGCTCAACGGCGGCCGGAGCGAGCCGATCCGGGTGGAGCGGCGCTTCCGGGGCTCCACCTACCACGTCACGCTCACCGCCGAGCCGATGGGCGAGCCGAGCTTCACCGGCATCGAGGTGGTCGACGAGCTGTCGGTCACCGACCGCTCGGTCGTCGGCGAGGCGCACACCCGCACCACCTCCCGGACGGCGGCGCAGGTGACGCTGACCGCCCGGGCGCAGGGCACCGAGGCCGAACGGGTCGAGGACGACGCCACCCGGACCACCGGGCACGGCCCGGCCTCCGGCACCGTCGCCGCCGGTCTCACCGGCACCGCCGCCCTCGACAACCGGGCCACCAAGGCGACCGAACGCGCCGGCCGCACGTACGAACAGACGCTCACCGTCTCCGGGCCGGTGCCGACGTTCCGCGGGGCGGTCCGGCTGACCATGACCGTCACCGGCAAGGGGCTGCCCGAGGACGGCGTGTCGATCCGGGCCGTCCGCGACGTCACCACGTACTCGGCCACGCCGGGCCGGTCGCAGGCCGTCTCCGAGCCGGTCACGGCGGTACCCGCCGGGCAGACCACCGATGCGGGGCGGCAGGTGTGGCGCGCCGCCACCGGCTTCGATCCGCTGCCCGAGCCGGGCCGCTTCGCCGTCGAGGACGTCCTGGTCCGCCTGCCCGACCTGCACGAGGCGGCCCGGCAGGCGCTCGTCGCCTCGGGCGTCGAACCCGGCCGCGACGTCACCGCAGCGCTGCGCGACGCCCTGACCGTCACCCGGATGAAGGCGCTGCCGGCCATGCTGGCCGGCGCGTTCCCGCTGCCGATGCCGGCCCGGCTGGGCCGCGACCTGTTCCTCGACGCCCGCCTGGTGGCCCGCCCGAAGCTGCTGCGCGCGGACGCCACAGTGAAGATCGGCGGCTCGGCGAAGCGCAGCGCCGACACCGAGTACGAGCAGACCAGCGCTCATTCGTTCGCGCTGAGGACGGCCGGGCCGCTGGTCGTCGGCGGCGTCGGTCATCCGGGCGGCGCGAGCAAGGTCGGCGAGCGGGACGCCTTCAACGCGGTGAACGCCGCGACCCTCGTCGAGCAGCAGCTCTACCGCACCGACCCGGCCCGCCAGGTGAAGGACGAGGGCAAGGTCGCCGTCAGCACGACCGGCAAGCCGACCCGGCGCACCGATCCGGACGACAAGCTCACCGCGGCGGTGGAGTACGACGTCGAGTTCCGCTTCGTGGCGCGTTCCCGCGACGCCGCCGGCAAGCACCGGGGCGGCGCCGAGGTCCGGGTGCCGGGCGGCTACGTGGTCCGGCTGGACGAGGAGGCGGCCCGCACCGTCACCGGCCGGGACCTCCCCCCGGGGCTGCGCGCGTCCGCGCTCGCCGTCGCCGACGCGGCGAAGACGCTGTCCGAGACGACGGCCCGCCGGGACGGCCTGACGTCCCGGGCCGACGCGGACCCGGAGGACGTCGCCGCCGCCAAGCGGGCCGTGACGGACGCCGAGCGCGCCTGGTGGGACGCCCACCACGCGCACGAGGCCGAGGTGACCCGGCCGCCGGAGCCGGTCCCGCCGGAGGACGTGCCGGCCGAGGACGTCGCCACGCCGACCGCGCAGACGCCGCTCGTCGGCGACCCGGTCGACGTCGCCACCGGCCGGGTGATCTACACCGAGGTGGACGCCCGGCTCCCCGGGCTCACGCTGGAGCGGACCCACCGATCCGACTACCGCCAGGGCCGCTGCTTCGGCCCGGCCTGGGCCTCCACCCTGGACCAGCGCGTCGTCACCGACGCCACGCACGCGCGGTTCCTGGCCGCCGACGGCTCCGTCCACACGTACCGGCTGCCCGCCGAGGGCGACGAGGCCCGGCCGGTCCTGGGCCCGGGCGGGCCGCTGCGCCGGCTGACCGGCGGCGGCTGGCTGCTCACCGAGCCGGGCCGGTGGCTGCTGTTCGCCCCGGCCACCGGGCACGGTGACTCGTGGCTCAGCGACGTGGTCAGCGACGACGTCGGCTGGCACGTCGAACGCGCCGCCGACGGCACCCCCGAGCTGCTGACCTGCACCTCCGGCGTGGTCGTGGTGCCGCACCTGGCCGGCGGCCTGGTCGTCGGCGCGCACGTACGGGCACCCGGCGACACCGCCGCCGAGGCGCTCCACCTGCCCACCTTCGGCTACGACGACCGGCGGCACCTGGTCGAGGTACGCAACTCCTCCGGCCACGCCACGCGGCTGCGCTACGACGAGGCGGGCCGGCTGGTGCGCTGGCAGGACCGCAACGGCGAGTGGTTCGGCTACGACTACGACGAGGCGGGCCGCTGCGTGCGGGCCGGCGGCGCCGGTGACTGGCTGCGCTACCGCCTGCGGTACGACGACGGCGTCACGTCCGTGACGAACTCGCTGGGCCAGGTGACCCGGTACGAGATCAACGAACGCCGCCAGGTCACCGCGATCGTCGACCCGCTGGGCGCTACCACCCGGCAGGAGTGGGACGCGGCGAACCGGCTGCTGTCGCGCACCGACCCGCTCGGGCGCGTCACCCGGTTCGACCACGACGCGCGCACGGTCACCCTGCCGGACGGCTCGACCCACCGGGTCCCGCCGCCCCGGCCCGCGCCCGCGGGCGGCATCGAGTTCGACGCGCTCGGACGGGTCCGGGCGACCCGGGCCCCGGACCGGGCGGTCACGACGTACGGCTGGACCGCCGAGGGGGACCTCGCGTGGCGGGTCCGCCCGGACGGCTCCACGCAACGGTGGTTCTACGACGGTGAAGGGAATCTGGTGGACGTCATCGACGCCTCAGGAAGGGCGGTGAGCTTCGAGTACGGCCCCTTCGATCTACCCACGGCCCGGGTGGATCAGGCGGGGAACCGCACCGAGTTCACGTACGACACGGAACTACGGCTCGTCGGGGTGACGAATCCGGCGGGCCGGACGTGGCGCTACGAGTACGACGCGGCCGGCCGCCTGTGCGGGCAGACCGACTTCGACGGCCGTACCCAGCGCTACGAGCACGACGACGCGGGACAGCTGATCGCGCACACCGACGCCGCCGGCACCGTCACCCACTACCGCTGGGACGCGCTGGGCCGGGTCGTCGAACGCCGGGTCGGTGACGCCGTCACCCGCGTCGAGTACGACGCCGACGGCCACGTGGCGGCCGTGCTGAGCCCGGACGCGCAGGTGCGGTTCACCCGGGACGCCGAGGGCCGGGTGCTGTCCGAGACGATCAACGGCCGGACGGTGCACACGTCGTACACCGATTCCGGCGCGGTCGCGACGCGCACCACGCCGTCGGGCCGGTCGAGCCGGTGGACGTTCGACGCCGCCGGCCGCCCGGAGCGCCTGACCGCCGGGGAGCACCTGCTCGGCTTCACGCACGACGACGCCGGCCGGGAGATCGGCCGGACCGTCGGCGGCCTGGTCGCGCTGCGGCAGACCTTCGACGCGGCGGGCCGGCTCACCGGGCAGCAGATCGCCGACGCCGCCGAGCGCCGCTACAGCTACGACGCCGCCGACCGGGTCACCGCGATCGCCGACTCGCTCGCCGGTGACCAGTCCTTCACCGCCGACGACACCGGCCGCATCCGGGCCGTCGACGGGGACGTCCCGCAGCGGTACGACTACGACGAGGCCGGCAACCTGGTCGGCGCCGGTGGCGGACGCTGGGAGTTCACCGGCACGATGCTGGTGCGCTCCGACGACGCGACGTTCTCCTACGACGCGAAGGGGCGCCTCACCGGCCGGGTCGACGCCGCTGGCGCGTGGCGCTTCGAGTGGGACGCCGAGGACCGGCTGGTGCTGGCCGTCACCCCCGGCGGCGACCGCTGGCGCTACCGCTACGACGGCTTCGGCCGGCGCATCGCCAAGCAGCGCCTCGGCGACGGCGACCGGGTGCTGGAGGAGGTGTGCTTCGCCTGGTCCGGCGACCTGATGCTGGAGCAGACGCACCGCGACGTCACCGGCGCGACCACCACGACCACGTGGGACTACCGGCCGGACGCGCCGGTGCCGGTCGCGCAGACCGACGGCGGCACGCTCCGCGCGGTGATCACCGACAGCATCGGCACCCCGACCCACCTGGTCGAGCCGGGCGGCGGGCTGCGCTGGTGGTCGCGGGGTGACCTGTGGGGACGCGGCGCGGACCGCACCGTGACACCGCTGGCCTTCCCCGGCCAGTACGCCGACGCCGAGACCGGCCTGCACTACAACCGGTTCCGCTACTACGACCCGGCGACCGGCCGGTACGTCAGCCCCGACCCGCTCGGTCTGACCGGCGGCCCGAACCCGACGGCGTACGTCGCCGACCCGCTGACCGTGGCCGACCCGCTGGGTCTGACCAGTTGCACGCCGGCCCCGGCTACGCCCCACCCGATGGCCGCGGTGGAGCCGGCGCTCGCCGTTCCCTCCGCGCAGACGCCCAGCAGCCTGCCCACGACCGCGGCGCCGCCCCCGCCGAGCGCGCTGTACGGCATGCCGGTCTGGGTGCGGGAGACCAGGCGCAACGCGGACGGCACCGTCACCCACGTGTACGTGGAGCGCGACACCCCGTCGCCGCCGCCGTTGAGCACACCGGTCGGTCAGGTCACCGCGCAGGCCCAGGCCTGGTTCGACACCGTCGGTTTCGCCCCGCAGACGGCGCTGGCCGACACGTCCTCGACGGCGCACCAGAGCTTCGAGAGCATCCGCGCCGACATGTACGCGCGGACCGGTCACCGCCCGCGTACCGGTCCCCGCAGCAACCGCGAGGGTCACTTCAACGAGCCGATGATCGGCAGCCGCCCGTACAACCATGCGGACGGGACGAGCGGCCTCGGCGACCGGATCGGCGCGGAGTCCGACGGCGGCCGCCGTACCGCCGGCCAGATCGCGAACTACCTGCGCGGCTTCACCGCCCTGGAGTCCATCGAGAGCACCGCCGGGCGGGAGTTCGCCACAGTTGTCGCGTTCGCCGAGCAGGCCCGTGGCTACCGCCAGGAGCGGCACGAGGCGGCGAACGCGCTCCAGGAGATCCACTCACTGGCCCGGAGCGGGCGCGCACGGCGCTACTGGGGGGACGTCGGTCACTGGTACGGCCCCGCCCGTCGTGGCTACGCCAGCGAGGAGGACTACGTACCGCCGTCGGAGCGCCCCCGGCCAGATCAGCTGATCACCGGTGAACGCCGGCCGCAGCGGACCGCGGCCCGCACGTTGGCGGTCGACGGCGAGCCCAGCGGCAGCCGCGACCGCAGCGACAGGTCACGCAGCCCGCGGGACCGGAGCCGTCCCGGCGGCAGCAGCCACCGGCGCGGCGGTGGCCAGGCGTACGGCTTCCAGGGGCCGCAGAGCGCTCCCGCGAGCCTCGGCGCCGCCTCCGCCACGCCGTCGGCGGACACCACGACGCCGCTGGCCGAGCAACTGGCAGCCGCGCAGGGTGACCCGGCGGCGCAGTCCCGGATCCTCGACACCTTCCGGGACGCGCTGTCCCGCGACGTCCCGCTGAGCAACGGGTCGACGCTGCGGATCCTGGCGGCCAACTCGCACGGCGGCACCGCGAACACCGCCGCCGACCTGGCGACGCTCGACGACGCGGACCGGGGGCACCTGCGGCAGATCCACCAGGGCCGGGACGCGGCCAACCAGAACGACTGCGTCACGCTCACGATGGCCGTGGACAGCTACAAGCAGTCCGGGCTGATCACCCAGATCCCGCCGCAGACACACCCGAGAGCGCTCAGCGACATCCAGAAGCAGTACCCGGGCCGCACCACCGAGGAGGTCGGCACCCTCCAGGGCCTGATGGACGCGCTCGGCGCCATGCCGAACGGCACCAACGGCATCGTCGGCTTCCGCACCGACGGCCCCGGCGCCGTCGGCCACGTGGTCAACGTGTCGAAGGACTCGCAGGGCCGCGTGACGTTCGAGGACTCGCAGGTGCCGGGCCTGGCCACGCTGCCGCAGATCGGCCCGGACGGCTCCGTCGTCCTGATCCGGACCAGCGACCCGCAGCCGGCCCCGTCCTCGGACGTGGACATGGCCTCGGTCCGCGACGCCGACTCCGACGTCGACATGGCGTCCGTCCGCGACACCGACTCCGACGTCGACATGGCCGACTTCTCGCCGACCACCGAGACGTTCGCGGGTGTGGCGCCCGAGGAGGTGGCGAAGACCACCGCGCAGACGCCCACCGTGGGTGACCCGATCGACGTCACCACCGGGCGGATGATCCTCACCCACACCGACGCGGTCCTGCCGGGGCTCACGCTGGAGCGGACCTACCGCTCCGACTACCGGTGGGGCCGGTCGTTCGGCCGGGCCTGGGCCTCCACGCTGGACCAGCGGATCATCGTCGACGGCGAGCAGGTCCGCTACCTGGCCGCCGACGGCTCGCTGCTCACCTACCCGCTGCCCGCCGAGGGCGAGGTGGCGCAGCCGGAGACCGGCCGGACGCTGCCGCTGCGCCGGCTGGTGGGCGGCGGCTGGCTGCTGACCGATCCGACGTCCGGCCGCAGCCTGCTGTTCGCCGCGGCGTCGGACACCGAGTCGCTGCTCACCGACGTCACCGACGGCGGCGTCAGCTGGACGATCCAGCGCGACCGCCGGGGTACGCCGACGCAGCTGCTGTCGTCGACCGGGGCCACCATCGCGTTCACCTCGTCCGCCGGGCTGATCACGATGGTCTCCCTGCCCAACGCCGCCGGTGACCTGATGGCGGCGTCGCGGTTCGGCTACGACGGTGACCTGAACCTGATCGAGGTGACGAACTCCTCGGGCGACCCCGAGCGCTTCACGTACGCCGACGGGCGGCTCGTGCGCTGGGAGGACCGCAACGGCGAGTGGTACACGTACACCTACGACGAGGCCGGCCGGTGCGTCGCCACCGACGGCAAGGGCGGCTACCTGCGCTACCGGTTCGACTACCAGCCGGGCCGCACCGTGGTGACCGACTCGCTCGGCGCGGTGCGCGTCTACGAGCTCAACGACCGCTTCCAGGTGGTCGCCGAGACCGACGCGCTGGGCGCGACCACGCGCAACGTCTGGGACGAGGCGTACCGCCTGCGGTCCACGACCGACCCGCTGGGCCGCACCACCTCCAGCGAGTACGACGCGCTCGGGCGGCTGGTCGCGGTCACCCGGCCGGACGGCAGCCGGTCCACCACCACGTACGACGACCTCGGTCGTGCGGTGTCCTGGACCGACTTCGACGGGAGCACCCGCAACCGTCAGTTCGGCCCGGACGGCCTGATGGTCGCCGAGGTGGACGCCGCAGGCGAGGTGGTCCGGTACGAGCAGCCGGCCGCCGACGGCCGGGGCACGACCACGCACGTCGGCCCGACCGCCGTCGTGCGCGACCCGGCCGGGCAGATCACCTCGGTGAGCACCGGGCAGGGCGAGACGGAGTACGTCTACGACGCGCTCGGCCGCCTGTTCAGCATCGAGGACGACAACGGTCTGACCGAGTTCGGCTGGACGCTGGAGGGCGACCTGGCCTGGCGGGAGAACCCGGACGGCTCGGTCGAGGAGTTCCGCTACGACGGCGAGGGCAACCTGGTCGAGTGGGTTGACGCCACCGGCCGCCGGACGATCCGCGAGTACGGCGCGTTCGACCTGGTCACGGCCGAGATCGACGACGAGGGCAACCGCACCGAGTACGCGTACGACACCGAGCTGCGGCTGGTCCGGGTCACCAACCCGGCGGGTGCGACGTGGAGCTACACGTACGACCCGAACGGCCGGATGGTGTCCGAGACCGACTTCGACGGCCGCACCCAGCGGTACGTCTACGACGCCGCCGGGCAGCTCGTCGAGCGCACCGACGCGACCGGCGCTGTCACGCACTACGCGTACGACCTGCTCGGCCGGGTCGTGGAGCGGCGCACCGGCGAGGCGGTGACGCGGTTCGCGTACGACGCGGCGGGCCGGGTCGTCCCCGCCGGGGACGACGACTCGCAGATGCGGCTGGAGCGTGACCCCGTACCCCGGCGCTGACCCACCGCCCGCCCCGGCCGTCACCGCGGCCGGGGCGGGCACCCTGCCCGACCACCATCGACAGACAAGGACAATCTGATGGACGCCGACGACGCCCGCACCCGGGCGCAGGACGCGCTGCGCCGGCTGGAGAACCCGGCGCAGCCGCTGACGCTGCTCGCCCCGGACGCCCCGGCCGAGTACGCCTGGTGCTGGGTGTACCCGTTCAACACGGTCCGGGCCACCGAGACCGGCAGCATCATGGACACGCTCGCGGTGGGCCCGCTCGTGGTGCCGAAGAACGGCGCCGAGCCCTGGGTGGCCCCGTCCGGCCCGCCGCTGGAGCGCTGGCTCAACGAGTACGCCGAACGGGAGGGGCTGCCCCCGGTGCCGGTTCCGGCCGCGCCGGACCCGTTCGCCTGAGCCCGGACGGTCCGCCGCGACCGGCAGGACTGTCGCGGCGGACCGCCCGCCACCTGGAGGAACCATGACGGACCGGCCTTCCCCGCCCGGACCACCGCTGGCCGATCTGCTGCACCGGATGATGCGCGGCGACGAACCGGTGGAGCGGATCGGGTCGGCGCTGCGCGACGCCCGGCTCGACCTCGCGATGAACGGCGACGGCCGGCCGCTGGTCGTGCGCTCCTTCGACGACATGCCCTGCGTGGTGGTGGCCACCTCGGCGGCCACGCGCGCGGACACGTTCGCCCCGCTGTGGCGCCCGGTCGAGCTGGCCGAGCTCGCCGAACTGCTGCCCGACGGCATCGACCTGCTCGTCGACCCGGACGGTCCCGAGCCGGTACGGCTGGCCGCCGCGATCGTCTGGCACGCCCTGCTGCCCGCCGACGAGGAGGCCGCCGGGTGAGCGACGCCGAGTTCCTTCTGCTGCTCGATCCGGAGTGGACCGACGGCGAGGACGACGAGCCGCCGTTCGAGGCGGTCGTCGGGATGTGGCCGGTCGGCCCGGACGGCGAGGTCGGCCGGTTCCGGAGCAACCCGGAGTACCGTCCCCGCTTCCCGGACTCCCCCACCGACCCGGCCGACGCCCTGCTGCGCCTGACCGCGGCGGGCGAGGCCGAGCCGGCGGACCTGCTCACGGTCCTGCGGGACGCCACGTTCCACCTGGCGACGAACGGCGACGGGCGGCCACTCGTCGTGCCCGATCCCGAGGACGGGAGCTGCGTGGTGGTCACCACGAGCGCGGCACACCGGGAGCGGGTGCCGGCGCCCGGCTGGCGGCTGCTCGACCTGACGGAACTGGCCACCGCGGCCGGCGCGTACGACGCGCTGGTCAACCCGGGCGGCCCGGCGCCGGCCCGCCTGTCCGCCGCCTTCCTGCGCGAGGCGGCGCCGTGAGCGCCGGGACGCTGCACCTGCTCCTGCTGCGCGCCGCGGGCCGCCTCCCGGACGACGACCTCGTCGCACTGCGCGCGCTGCTCGCCGACGGCGACCGGGGCGCCTGCGCCGCCCGGCTGCTCGGCGCGTTCCCGCAGTCCGCGGCGGAGATCGCGGCGCTGGCCGCGCTGCTGCCACCGGAGACGCCGTTGCCGCCGGACCCGGCGGCCGACGAGGACGTGGACACCGAGCCGCGCACCCCGTTCGTCCCGTTCCCGCCGGCCGACCTGCCGCTGTACGCGACCGCCGCGCCGCTCGTCGTGGACGAGACCGCGGGCGGAAACGTGGACGACCTCGACCGGGCCCTGCTCGACGTGCTGGACCCGGCGCACACCGCCGGGGTGTGGCGCTGCTGGCGGATCACCGCCGGGCCGGGCGACACGGCGAGCGCCGTGCGCGTCTACCTGGTCGAGGCGACACTGCCCGACGACGAGCTGCCCGACGTCGCCGACCGGGGACAGCGGGCGCTCGGCGCCGCCGGTCACGCCGTGCCGGGCGAGGTCTACCGGCCCGGCCTGCCGCTGCCCGCGTACCAGTGGGCGGCCCGGTCCCGGTCGGCGCTGATCTGGGCCCCGCGGCCACCCGGCGAGGTCCGGGGGGCCGCCGCCGGAGCCGGGCGGCTCCCCCTGGACGACGACGAGATCGCGCCGTTCGTCACCTACCTGCGGTCCGCCCCCGCGCTGACCGAGCGCCTGCGCACCGACGGCGCGTGGATCTGGCCGGCCGACCTGGCCGACCGGGTGCTCGACGAGGGCGCGCTGGCCGACGAGGGCCTGCGCCGGCACCTGCGGCTGCGCCGGGCCGAGCCGGGGCCGCCGGCCGACGCGGTCGCCGTGCACCGGGCGCTCGCCGCTCTGGTACGCGCCGGCTGGCCGCGCTGATGCACGAACGGCTTCGGTCGGGGTGTCCTTAGGGCACGACCGTCCGGCCGGACCGGCGCCCACGGCACCCGGCGTGGTCGAATGCGCCGAGCGCCGCCGACGAGGACGCGAGGAGGCCGGGAATGACGGAGCAGGAGCAGCTGCACATCGCGCTGCTGCGCCTCGGCGGGCAGGTCCCCGACGCGATGCTGGCCGAGGCGCGGCTGCGGCTCGCCGACACCGGCACGGTGGCCCTGCCCGAGCCGCCCGTGGCCCTCGATCTGGCGTTCACGTTCGCTTCGGCCGTACCCGATCCGCGTGTCTTCGGTGGGCGGGTGCCGCCGCTGGCGGACCTCACCGGCCGCGAGGGCCTGATGGACGACACCGACCGGGTCGCCGTCGCGGCGGTCCGGCGGCAGCCCGACGCCGTGGCGCTGTGGCGCGCGTGGCGGATCGCCCCGGAGTGGGCGGCCTCGGTGATCCCGCCCGCGCCGGTGTACGTGCTGGAGGCGAACGGGCCGCAGGCGGTGACGGCGGCGAACGTGATGCGGGCGCTCGCCGGGGCCGGGCTCACCGCGCCGCTGGTCGAGGTGTACCGCTCCGGTGACAAGCTTCCGCCGTACGCCGCGGCGGCCCGCGCATCCGGCGCGCTGCTCTGGGCCGACCGGGACGCCGAGCCACTGCGGATCGCCCGGGTCCACGACGAGGTGGACGACGACGGGGCCCGCTTCGCGCCCGACCGGGAGCGGCTGTCGGGCCCGGAACTGGCCCGGGTGGCCGCGTACCTCGACGCGGGCACCCCGGTGCTGGCCACCACCGCGCGGGGACCGGACGTGGTCCGGCCCGAACGCGGCCGGGTCGTGCCGATGACCTACCGCACGGACGGCCGCTGGCTGTGGCCCGAGTCGGTCGCCTACTACCTGCAGGCGTACGGGCTGGCGCCGGAACCGGACCTGCTGGCCCACATCCGCTCGCGCGGGGATCTGCTGCCGGTCACCGATCCCGCCGACGAGCACCGCGCGCTGGCCCTGCTGTTCCAGTCGTACGCCCTCGTGCCGGCGGCGCCGGACGCATGACGATCTTCGTGGCGATCGCGTCGTACCGGGACCGGGAACTGGTGCCGACGGTGCTGGACTGCCTGGCGAAGGCGGCGCGCCCACAGGACGTCCGCGTCGCGGTCTGCTGGCAGCACCTCGGCGACGAGGACATCTCCGCCATCCGGGACCTGCCCGGCGTGGACGTCCAGGAGTACGACGCCCGCGACAGCCGGGGCGCCTGCTGGGCACGCGACCAGACGTTCCAGCGGTACCGCGGTGAGGACTGGCTGTTGCAGGTCGACAGCCACACCCGGTTCGCGCCGGACTGGGACACACGGCTGATCCGGATGGCGCGGGAGACCGGCGCGGCGAAGCCGGTCCTGACCGCGTACCCGGCGAGTTACGAGCCCGAGCGGGAGTTCACCGGCGACGGCGTGCCGGCCGAGATCGTGGTCACCGACTGGACGGCGTTCGGCATACCGGTCTTCGGTCAGCGTCCCATCGAGGGGGCGGCGCCCGGCGTACCACCCAAACCGGCGCTGTTCCTGGCCGCCGGTTTCCTCTTCGCGCCCGGCTCGTTCGCCGTCGAGGTGCCGTACGACCCGGGCATCTACTTCCACGGTGAGGAGATCACCCTGGCGTTGCGCGCCTACACATGGGGCTACGACCTGTTCCATCCCACCGAGGTGCTGGCGTGGCACTACTACATCCGCCAGGACAAGCCGCGGCACTGGAGCGACCACGTCGAGTCCGACTGGGCCCGCTACGAGGAGCTGAGCCGCCGGCGGGTGCTCTACATGCTGCACACGCCGCCGGTCGACCGGCTCGGCATCGGCCCGGTACGCACGCTGCGGCAGTTCGTGGAACACACCGGCTGCAACTTCACCCGGCGCACCTGGACCGACATGCTGGCCCAGGAACTCGTGCTGCTCTTCTGACATTCCTGTCGGCCGGCTACCGGGCGAGCCGGTTCCGCTCGTAGTGGCCTCTGAAGTCGAAGAAGCGCAGCCCGTCCACAGTCGCGTCAGCGGCGATCTGCTCCGCCGTCCAGACATGGTCGGAGTAGTCGTCCATCGCGCCGCCGCCCCGACCGAGCAGCGTCAACGTCAGGCGACGGACCTCCACCGTCCCGTCGACCCGGCCTGAGACGTCGACCTGCACCGCCCACCTGGGCCGGTCACCGCGGGCGCGGCTCAGGGCCCGCACCGCCGCCGGCTCCCAGTCCGCGTACAGGTGCTCGTCCTCGCCGGTCAGATCCGGGTACAGGCATCCGTCCACCAGCCACGGATGTCTCTGATCCGGCGACAGCCGGTCGAGCAGGGCGACGACGGCGGCCTGCGCCATGGCCGGGAAGACGAAGACGGTACGCACGCCACGAGCGTCGCACGCCGCAGCCGATCCGACAGCGCCCCGCCACTGCGACCTGCCGGCGTGCAGGCAGGCGTTCAGCCGTTGCTAGGACTGGAGATCCCGCGCCTCGCGAAGGACTCGGCGACCTCGTCGAAGGCCGCGACGGCCAGCTCCGGCCGCGCGGCGGCCTCGGCCAACGGCAGCTCCACCTGAGGGTCGTAGCCGGACAGACCGGTGACCGCCTCGACGACCGCGCCGAGCTGGTGCACCGCCGCGACGACGGCCCGGGCGTCACCGCCCCGGTACCAGTACGGCACGGTGACACTGACCTCGTCCGCGTAGTAGCTGACCTGGACGCCGGTCGGCTCGTGCGTCAGCTCGTAGTTGTCGGCCCCCTCGAACACGGAGACCTCACCGAGCACCTGCCGCGCCGCCGCCACGATCCGGTTCCACGCCTCGGCGCGCGGACGCTCGTCGCTGTCGGCCTCCGCCGCCGCCTCCAGGGCGTCCTCCCAGGACTGGTCGTCGCCTCGGGGTACGAAGATCAGGTCATAGCTCATGACGAAGGACCGTACATCCAGGCGCTTTGATGCGCCGGTCGACTCCGCCTACTGGTGATCAGGATGACCTGGACGAGTCAGCACATCGTCCAGTCCTCGACGGTCAAGACCAACTCCTCAGCGCGAGTGGTCGAGATGCGATGTCGTTTGGCGATATCCGCCAGCACCGCTCCCTCGCTGACCTCGACATTGTCCTGTGTTGCTTGGTTGAACTCCCCGCTGAGCCCGTATGCCTGCGCGGACGGGACTCGACACTTGTCCGGCTGGCTCAGCTTGTCGCGGACGATGGCCTGGTGGAGCTGGTAGCCCTGCCAAGAGGCGGCGTCCCCTTTGGCGGCGTCCGCCCAACGCCCCTCAGGCGCCCATTCGAACGCCGCGTAACTGGGCGACACCTCACGTCGGTCGTATGTGATCACGATCGACAGCGCCTGCCATCCCTGCCCTCTGTGGTTCTCCACGATACGTGTCGCGACGTCGATGACCTGCTGAACGCTGACGGGGTAGACGTGCAGTTCCACCCGCAGGGCTAGA
The DNA here is from genome assembly GCF_018070485.1 of Micromonospora sp. C41. NCBI lineage: Bacteria > Bacillati > Actinomycetota > Actinomycetes > Micromonosporales > Micromonosporaceae > Micromonospora > Micromonospora sp. C41. The sequence goes on from NZ_JAGPXP010000011.1 coordinate 31,461, forward strand.
CGGCGAGCGCCGGAGCCGGAACTGACGTCTCGGCGCTCGAAGATGTCGTAGGCAGGCAGCACTTGCCTTGTACTCGCTGGGCGACTCGCCCCTACCGGTGGCGTGGAAGGCGGCGTGGCCGACGGGGTAGGCAGAGCGGTGGTGCGAACCGGCTCGGGCGTGCGCGTACTCGGTGCTGGCGTTCGCTCGATGGTAGGGGAGGCTGGGGCAGGTTGCGAAGGTGACGCCCCGCCGAGGAGAAGGCCGACAGCGGAGAGAGCACCTCCGCCGATGCAGCAAAGGAAGAGACCACCGACAACTGCCACCGACAGGACGATCCCTACCCTCATGCCCTTCCCGGGAGCCCTGGCCGCATACTGCGCCGGGGGTCGCCCTGAAGGCGTCGCCGCGTCGGTTCCAAGCGGATTAACGAACGGATCCGGCGGATCGGGCGTCTGCTGCACGGCAGCTCCAATGGGAGGGCGTACAAACGATTGTCGACACCGCCGCGGTCCCTTACGTTCCACCGAACAGTGGAACTACGAACTGGCTGAACGTTCACGGCTGCGAAGTGACACCCGAGCGTAGGGTCCCGCAGCTACCGGAACGCCTTGCGCTCAGAATAGCCGCCAGCACCTGGAACGAACGACGTCCAGGAAGCGGTCGCCAGCGGCAACGAATCGAAAACGCCACGTCCAAAGGGATGCGTCTCACGTGATGCTTGGCGAGCCTCCGGCTCGCTCTGCCGATGCGAGTGCCTCCTCGGTCTGTCGCACGACAGCGGCATCGGGTATCGGCATCTGGGCCGGACTACGGCGCAGAAGCGGAGCGGCGATGTCCTCGGCAGGTCACGGGCGACGCCGATCTGCCCGTACGGCCGCCCACGGCGACCCGTTCGAAGGGTCGATCACGATATATGCGGGTGCCACGCTGGCGGGCATGCCGAGCGAGCAACGGGAACAGTGGGTCCGGATGGCACGTGCCGCACTGATCATCGCCGCGATGCGACGGTCGCTGCTGACCTACGGCGAACTGGGCCAGGCGATCGGCATGGCCGGCGTGGATCTCCGCAACCAGATGCGCCACGTTCTGGCCCGGGTGGCCGAGGAGTGCACCGCCGCCGGAGAGCCTTCCCTACCTGCGCTGGTCGTCAATGCCACCACTGGTCAGCCAGGCTCCGGCTGGATCGACGGCGCGGTCCGCTGGCACGCGGAGGTGCAGAAGCTGTTCCGGCACTGGAACTCACCGCGCTGAGCCGGTCCCACTTCTGTTGGCGCACCGGCCCTCCGCGCCCACGTGAACGCACCCTCAGTCCCACGTAGCGCGCCGGTTCACTGACCGTTACTCGTCCGTGTTCGCCACTCGTCCAGGCGCGTACCGGCGATGCGGGCGCCGTCGGCGGGAACCAGCGAGCGTTCGGCCACCGCGGCACCGAAATAGCGGGCGCCGGGATCACCCACCACCGAACGAGTATCCCGCTGAGCGTCGAGGACGGATCGTCCCAGTTCGTCGAGGCGGAACTGCTCCGGGCCGCCGACCTCGACCACGGCGTACGTCGGCGCGCCGACCACGACCTCGGCTACCGCGGCGGCGACGTCGTCCGCTGCCATCGGCTGGATGAGCACCGGCGCGAGGTGCACGGTGTCGCCGTCCGTGGCGGCGTCGGCGATGCCCTGAAGGAACTCGAAGAACTGGGTGGCGTGCACCAGCGAGTACGGGAGCCCGGACGCGGTGATGAGCTGCTCCTGGGCGACCTTCGCCCGCATGTATCCGCTGTCCGGAAGCCGTTCGGAACCCACTACGGACAGCGCCACGTAGTGACCCACCCCGGCGTCCGCGGCGGCGGCGAGAAGGTTGCGCGTGGACGTCTCGAAGAACTCCAACGCGGCGCTGCCCTCAAGCGACGGCGAGTTCGACACGTCGACGACGGCGCCGGCGCCGGTCAGCGCCTCCGCCACTCCTTCGCCGGTCAGCGTGTTCACGCCGGTCTTCGGCGACGCCGCCACCGCTTCGTGGCCCTGGGCATCGAGGATCTTCACGAGCTTGGAGCCGATGAGCCCACTGCCACCGATGACGACGACCTTCATGATCGAGCCCCTCCCTGGTCGGCACTGGCTGATTGGCGCTGCCACCAGTAGGACGGAAACCCTGCGCGGACGCAGGAAATTCGCCGAGAACAGCTCGACGGAGATCGTCCGGCTTCGACCGGAAGAGCCCGTGTGGTCACGCCGGGGCGTAGCGGCGCACTCCGTCGACGTCGGCAGCCTTCAGCCGCCCCTGCGCCACCAGCAGGTCGAGGTGGGCGGCCGTCTCGGTGACGGCAAGCATCTGGTTGAACAGGTCCAGGTCGGCGAAGGCACGCTCCCGCCTGGTCCAGGTCAGTTGACCCGCCGCCTCGTAAGCCGTCGTCGCGTCACGCACGACCTCGCACGCCTGGTCGAGTCGCTTCGCGTGATGGTGCAGGAGTTCGTCGACGCGCGCGTGGACACTCGGGCCGACCGGGCCGTGCGCCGGCAGCATCCGCTGGTCGGGCAGAGACCGGACCAACCGCAACGAATCCAGGTAGTCCCCGAGTGGCAGCGCCGCGGCCGCCGCCTCGAAGCCGATGGACGGTGTGATGTGCGGAAGGACGTGGTCGCCGGTGAACATCAGCTCCGCGTCGCGATCGAGGAAGACGACGTGCCCACGGGTGTGTCCAGGGGTCGCCACCACCCGCAGGGTCCTGGTCGGCAGGACGACGTCGGTCCCCCCGGCCAACCAGTCGTCCGGCGCCGCCCAGTCCGTCGGATCATGCCGCGCCGACTCGGCCCGCGCGCGCAGCGCTTCGACGATCTCGCCCGCACCGCATCGCATCAGCGCCTGCCAGTGTTCGGACATCGGCCGGTGGCCCGGAGTCGACAGCTCGCGGATAGAGGGTTCCTCGCCCTCGCCGAGGCTCACCGTGGTGCCGAACTCGCGCCGTACGGCCACCGCCATCGCGTAGTGGTCGCGGTGCACGTGCGTCACGAGGAACCGGCGTACGTCCGCAAGGCCCGCGCCCAGGGCAGCCAGGGCCGCGTCCAATGCCTGTCGGGCCGCCGTGATGGCCCAGCCCGAGTCGACCAGCACGAGGCCGTCGTCACCGGCCAGGGCGTACACGTTCACCGATCGCAGACCGTCCTGCGGTAGCGGCAGCGGAATGCGGTACACCCCGGCGGCCACCTCGAACACGCCCGGACGCGTCCAGTCCGACGTCACGTCATCGGGCTCGACCCGCATCGCTGCTGCCCCCACCATTCGCCGTCCTCCATCCAGAGCATGACCGACACGACTGTGTCACTTGCGCTTGCGGATCTCCTCGGCGGCCTGGGGGACGACCTTGAACAGGTCGCCGACCACGCCGTAGTCGGCGAGTTCGAAGATCGGCGCTTCGGCGTCCTTGTTGACCGCGACGATGGTCTTCGAGGTCTGCATGCCGGCCCGGTGCTGGATCGCCCCGGAGATACCCAGCGCGACATACAGCTGCGGAGACACGGTCTTGCCGGTCTGGCCGACCTGGAACTGGTGCGGGTAGTAGCCGGAGTCGACCGCCGCGCGGGACGCGCCGACCGCGCCGCCGAGCAGGTCGGCGATCTCCTCGACCAGCTTGAAGTTGTCCGCGTTACCGACACCCCGCCCGCCGGACACCACCACAGAGGCTTCGGTCAGCTCGGGGCGGGAGCCCTTCTGCTCCGCGACCCGCTCCACCACCTTCGCCAGCTTGTCCGCGTCGGTGACCGACACGGTCAGCTGCTCCACCGCCGGGCTGGCCGCGGCCGGGACCGGGTTGAGCGAGTTCGGCCGGACGGTGACCAGCGGCAGGCCCTTGGTGACCTTCGCCTTGACGATCGTGGAGCCGGCGAACGCCACCTGGGTGGCGGTGCCGTCGGCGGCCAGGCCGACCACGTCGGTCAGGATGCCGTTGTCCAGCTTCACCGCCAGCCGGGCGGCGATCTCCTTGCCCTCCTGCGACGACGCCAGCAGCACCGCCGCCGGCTGCACCCGCGCGACGAGGTCGGCGACCACAGTCGCCTTGGGGGCCACCAGGTAGCCGTCGATCTCCTCACCCTCGGCCGCGTAGATCTTCTCCGCGCCGTACTCGCCGAGCTTGGCGCTCAGCGCCTCGGCGGCGCCGGCGCCACCGAGGACGACCGCGCTCGGGGTGCCCAGCTCGCGGGCGAGGGTGAGCATCTCGAGGGTGACCTTCTTGACGCCGAACTCCTTCGTGGCTTCGACGACGACGAGAACCTCAGACATGTCAGTGACCTCTCACACGAACTTCTCGGTGGCGAGGAACTCGACCAGCTTCACGCCGCCGTCGCCCTCGTCGGTGATCTTCTCGCCGCCGGAACGCGGCGGGCGCTTGGAGTGCTCCACCACCGCGCTGGTGGCGCCGTCGAAGCCCACCTCGGCCGCGGCCACGCCCAGGTCGCCCAGGGAGAGCGTCTGCACCGGCTTCTTCTTGGCCGCCATGATGCCCTTGAAGGACGGGTACCGCGGCTCGTTGATGGTGTCCCAGACGGAGACCACAGCCGGGGTCGAGGCGGTGACCACCTCGTAGCCCTCCTCGGTCTGCCGCTCGACGGTCAGGCTGGACCCGTCGACGGTGAGCTTGCGCGCGCCGGTCAGCGCGGCCACGCCCAGCCGCTCGGCGATCATGTGCGGCATCACCTGCACCCGGCCGTCGGTCGACTCCGCACCGCACAGGACCAGGTCGGCGTTCAACTGCCCGAGCGCGGCGGCGAGGACCTTCGAGGTGGCCACCGCGCAGGAGCCGTGCAGGGCGTCGTCCACCACGTGGACGGCCTTGTCCGGGCCCATGGACAGCGCCTTACGGATCGACTCGGTCGCCCGGTCCGGACCCATCGTCAGGATGGTGACCTCACCACCGTGCGCTTCCTTGATCTTCAACGCCTCTTCGATGGCGTACTCGTCCATCTCATTGATGACGTTGTTCGCCGAACCGCGGTCGACGGTGTTGTCGTCAGAACGCAGGCTGCGGTCCGCGCCCGAATCAGGCACCTGCTTGACGAGTACGACGATATTCATCGCTTCGATCACCTTTCCTGTCTCGCGGCGTCACGCATGCTCCGGGCGTCCTGGCCACCGAGGGAGTCACTGCCCACCTCGGCATTGTGCGCGTGCGCAACGTGGTGCAGCCCGAACACCGAATCCATTCCGTCCCGCAGGCCCATGAGGTCCTCGGCCTGGTTGACCGCCTTCTTGGTCAGCGCGAGACCCAGACGCGGCATCTGCGCGATCCGTGCGGCGAGCCCCATGACCTCGGCCTCGAGCTCGTCTCTGGCGACCACCCGGTTGACCATGCCCAGCTCGGCGGCGCGCGCCGCCGGCATCCGGTCGCCGGTGAAGAGGAACTCCTTGGCGAAGCGCGGACCCATCACCCACGGGTGGGCGAAGTACTCGACGCCGGGGATCCCCATGCGGACGACCGGATCGGCGAAGAACGCGTCGTCCGAGGCGACGATCAGGTCGCAGGACCAGGCGAGCATGAGGCCCCCGGCGATGCACGCTCCCTGCACCATCGCGATCATCGGCTTGGGCAGCTCACGCCAGCGGCGGCACATCCCGAGGTACACCTCGGACTCCCGGGCGAACCGGCTGTCGGCCCCGGCCTTGCCCACATGGTCCCACCACAGTCCGGCCCGCCGGTCGAACGACGAGTCGATGTCCCGGCCCGGCGTACCGATGTCGTGGCCGGCCGAGAAGTGCTTCCCCGCGCCCGCCAGGACGATGACCTTCACCTCGTCGTCCGCGGCCGCGCGGTAGAACGCGTCGTCGAGCGCGTAGGTCATCGCCGAGTTCTGCGCGTTGCGGTACTCCGGCCGGTTCATCGTCACGACGGCCACCGGCCCCCGCGTCTCGTACCGGACGACCTCCGCCGCCGCCTGCGGGGCCACGCCGCTGGTCTCGCTCATCTGGATCTCCTTCTCACGGGTCGGTGTACGTCGTGCGGGGCCGGCGGTCAGGACGCGGGGCGCACGCCGGTCAGGCCGACACCGAGGTCGTCCAGCAGAGCCGCCCGGTGCCAGGCGGCGCTGCCCCACGACGACTCCAGAGCCCACGACCGCTTGAGGAACAGGTGCAGGTCGTACTCGGTGGTGTAACCGATCGCGCCGTGGCACTGCAGGGCGGCCCGGCCCACGACGTGCGCCGCCTCGGACGCCAGCGCCTTGGCCGTCGCCAGGGCGCGCAGCCGGCCCGGAAGGCCCGCGGCCAGTTCGAACCCGGCCGTCGCCACCACCGGTACGGCGAACTCCAGGTGCAGCAGCGCCGTGGCGAGGTGGTGCTTGACCGCCTGGAAGCTGCCGATCGGCACCCCGAACTGCTCCCGGGTGCGGACGTGCTCGACAGTGAGGTCGAGCATCCGCCGGGACAGCCCGATGAGCTCGGCCGAGGTCGCCAGCACCCCGCGCTCCCAGGCCAGCCGCACCACCTGCGGGTCGTCCACTGCCGCCACGAGCCGCGCGCCTGCGTACCCGGTCAGGTCCAGCGCGACGTCCACCGACGGCGACGTCGAGACCGCCGCGTCGGACACGTCGAGAATCTCGATGCGCCCCGTCCCACCGAAGCCGCCGCGCAGCACCAGGTCGACACCGGAACCGAACGCGACATGCCCGGTCTCCGCAGGGTCGACGCCGACCGTGAGGCCCCCGTCGACGAGCTTCGCCAGCAGGTCCGGAGCGCCCGCGGCGAGCACCGCCGGGGCGACCGCGAGGGTCGCCGTGAGCGGCAGCGGCGCGGCGGCGTACCCGATCTGCGCGAAGACCGACACGAGGTGGTTCTCGTCCAGGCCCAGCCCTCCGTCGTCCTCGGCCACGAGCAGCCCCGCAACGCCGAGACCGGCCAGGCTCTCGGCCAGTGCGGCCACCTGCGCCGATCCGGCTCCGGCGCGTACCGTCTGCGGCGGGCACCGGTCGGTGAGCACCTGACGGACGACCGCCTCCAGCTCCCGCTGCTCGTCACTCGGAGCGAAACGCACGCGTGATCACCTCCTCGGCAGACCGAGCAGGCGCTCGGCGATGATGTTGCGCTGGATCTCGTTGGTGCCCGCGTAGATCGGGCCCGACAGCGAGAACTGGTAGCCGCGGGTCCACGGCCCGTCGACGAGCGCGTCCGGGCCGAGCAGTTCCAGCGCCGTCTCGTGCAACGCGATGTCCAGCTCGGACCAGAAGACCTTGTTGAGGCTCGAACGTGCGCCGGCCGGGCGACCCTCGACGATGTCGGTGACCTGAGCCAGCGTGAACTGCTGGTAGGCGTGCGCCTGCATCCACGAGCGCGCCACCCGGTCGCGGAGCAGGTCGGTCGCCGCTTCGCCCCGCTCGCCCGCGAGCGCCACGAGCGCGGCTGCCGCCTTGAGGAAACGCCCCGGTGAGCGCAGCGTCAGTCCCCGCTCCGAGCCGGTCGTCGACATCGCGACCGACCAGCCCTGGTCGACGCCGCCGAGGACCGCCGAGTCCGGTACGAACGCGTTCTCGAAGAACACGTCGGCGAAGCCCTCGTCACCGTCGAGCCGGTCGAACCCGCGCACCGTCACGCCCGGGGTGTCCAACGGCACGAGGAAGTACGTCAGTCCGCGGTGCCGCTGCGCCTGCGGGTCGGTACGGAACAGCCCGAACAGGTGGGTGCAGAACGCGCCCCGGGTCGACCAGGTCTTCTGCCCGCTCAGGCGCCACCCGCCGGCCTGCTCGTCCCGTACCGCCCGGGACGTGATCCCGGCCAGGTCGCTGCCCGCGCCCGGCTCGGACCAGCCCTGGGCCCACAGGTCCTGCGCCGCCGCCATCCGCGGCAGCAGCTCGTCCTGCTGCTGCTTCGTGCCGAATTCGAAGATCGTCGGGGCGAGCAGGAAGATGCCGTTCTGCGTCACCCGCTGCGGCGCGCCGGCCCGGTAGTACTCCTCCTCGAAGATGAGCCACTGCCAGATCGAGGCCTCGCGGCCGCCGTACTCCTGCGGCCACGACACGACCGACCACCGGTCCGCGTGCAGTGCCCGCTCCCACTCCAGGTGGGCGGCGAAGCCCGCCGCGGTGTCGCCGGAGGGCAGCGGCTGCCGCGGTACGTTCGCGGTGAGCCAGTCGCGGGCCTCCGCACGGAACTGCTCGTCCTGTGCCGACCAGGTCAGATCCATCTCAGTCCCGTCCCGTCCCGGCGGAAACCGTCGCCGGCGTGTCGCGGTAGCGGCGTAGTTGCGTACGCGCCACCGTGCGCAGGTGCACCTCGTCCGGGCCGTCGGCGATGCCGAGGATGCGGGCGCTGGCCCACATCCGGGCGATCGGGAAGTCGTCGGTGACCCCACCGCCGCCGTGTGCCTGGATCGAACGGTCCAGCACGTTGCGGGCGACCCGGGGCGCGACGACCTTGATCGCGGCGATCTCGGTCGCGGCGCCCTGGATCCCGACCTGGTCGATGAGCCACGCCGCCTTGAGCACGAGCAGGCGCGCCTGCTCGATCTCCATGCGGGACTCGGCGATCCAGTTCCGCACCACGCCCTGGTCGGAGATCGGACCGCCGAACGCCTCGCGGGCCGTCGTCCGGCGCACCATCAGCTCGAGGCCCCGCTCGGCCATGCCGACGCAGCGCATCGCGTGGTGGATGCGGCCCGGGCCGAGGCGGGCCTGGGCGATGGCGAAACCCTCGCCCTCGGCGCCGAGCAGGTTCGTCACCGGCACCCGTACGTCGTCGAACCGGATCTCGCAGTGGCCGTGCTGGTCGTGGTAACCGAAGATCGGCAGCGACCGCAGAATCGTCACCCCGGGGGTGTCGACCGGTACGAGGATCATGGACTGCTGCCGGTAGACGGCCGCCTCCGGGTCCGTCTTGCCCATCAGCACGAGGATGGCGCAGCGCGGGTCCGCGGCGCCGGTCGTCCACCACTTGCGTCCGTTGATGACGTACTCGTCGCCGTCACGCACGATCGAGGTGGCGATGTTGCGCGCGTCGGAGGAGGCCACGTCCGGCTCGGTCATCGAGAAGCCGGAGCGCATCGTGCCGTCGAGCAACGGGGCGAGCCACCGCTGCTTCTGCTCGGGCGTGCCGAACATGTGCAGCAGCTCCATGTTGCCGGTGTCCGGCGCGGCACAGTTGATCGCCTCGGGGGCGAGGTAGGGCGAGCGTCCGGTCTCCTCGGCCAGGTAGGCGTACTCGACGTTGGTGAGGCCGGACAGGTCGGGCAGGAAGAGGTTCCACAGCCCCAGCGTGCGCGCCGTCGCCTTCAGCTCCTCGACGACCGGCGGCAGGACGTGGGACACCCCGCCGTTCTCGCGGGCCGCGGCGGCGAGCTGGGCGGCGTACACCTTCTCGGCGGGGTAGACGTGCTCGGTCATGAACGTGCGCAACGTCGCGAGCAGTTCGCTCGCGCGCGGGCCGGGGCCGAGGTCCATCCGGGTCAGGTCGGTCGCGTCGGCCACCGTCACTCCTTGCCTGTGTTCGTGCGGAGGGCGATCTTGCCGCGAGCGCCACGGTTCAGCACCGTGCCGAGCGCGCGGGCGGCCTCCTCCAGCGGGAAGACCTCGCTGACGTGCGGCCTCAGCCGGCCGGCGGCGATCCACTCCAGCACCGTCGTCATGTTGGCGGCGTTCGCCGCCGGGTCGCGCCTTGCCCAGGCGCCCCAGAGGACGCCCAGCACCGCGCCCTCGGTGAGCAGCAGCCGGTTGAGCTTGACCTGCGGGATCGTGCCCGCCGCGTAGCCGACGGTGAGGAATCTCCCGGCCCACGCGAGGGTGCGCAGCGCCGCGGTGGCGGCGTCGCCACCGACGGGGTCGTAGACGACGTCGGCGCCGGCGTCGCCGGTCAGCGCGCGCACCGTCGCGGTCAGGTCGTCGTAGCCGATGGCGTGGTCGGCGCCGTGCGTCAGGCACAGCTCACGCTTGTCCTCGCTCGACGCGGCCGCGATCACTGTCGCGCCGAGGGCCTTGCCGATCTGCACGGCGGTGAGGCCGACGCCGCCGGAGGCGCCGAGCACGAGCAGCGTCTCGCCGGCGGCGAGGCGGGCCCGGTCGACGAGGCCGTGGTAGGACGTGCCGTAGACCACGGGGATCGTGCTCGCCTCGACGAGGTCGACGCCGTCGGGCAACGGGTGGACCATGCGCGCGTCGACGAGCACCTGGGTGGCGTAGCCGCCGATGCCGCAGAAGCCGACGACGCGGGTGCCGACGGGTGGGCCGGTCACCCCGTCGCCGAGCGCCGCGACCGTGCCGGCGACCTCGCAGCCGGGCACGAACGGCAGTTCCGGCTTGGTCTGGTAGGTGCCGGCGACGATGAGGCCGTCGGGAAAGTTCACCCCGGCGCCGGCGACGTCGACGAGCACCTGCCCCGGTCCGGGCTGCGGCTGCGGCCCGTCGGTGACCGTGAGCACCTCGGGACCGCCGAGCTCGCGCACCACCATCGACCGCACGGCTCAGCCCTCGCTGCCCGGGCGCGCCGCCTTGTCGGTGCCGGCGAACTCGTCGCGGATCCGGTCGGCGACCCCGGTGAGGTTGAGCTCGAAGGTGAAGCCCTGCTCGAAGCGGTAGCTGCGGTTGACGTCCCACAGGTCGATGCCGTTGAGCGAGGCCTTGGCGGCGCGGATCACCGTGGGGTCCTTCTCGGCGATGCTGGTCGCGACGGCGAGCGCCGTCGCGCGCAACCGCTCCCGGGGTACGACGCTGTGCACCGAGCCGTACGCGTGCAGCTCCTGGGCGGTGGCGGTGGCCGAGGTGTAGACCATGGCGCGCATCCGGTGCTGGGGCACCATCCGGGACAGGTGGGTGGCCGCGCCGAGGGCGCCGCGGTCCACCTCGGGCAGGCCGAAGGTGGCGTCGTCGGAGGCGACGATGACGTCGGAGTTGCCGACCAGGCCGATGCCGCCACCGAGGCAGAAGCCGTGGACGGCGGTGACGACCGGGACGGGGCACTCGTAGACGGCCTTGAACGCGGCGTAGCAGCCGCGGTTGGCGCCGAGCAGCGCGGTGAAGCCGTCGGTGTGCTGCATCTCCTTGATGTCGACGCCGGCGTTGAAGCCGCGGCCCTCGGCGCGCAGCAGCACGACCCGCACCGACTCGTCGGCGCCGGCGGCGTCGAGGGCGGCGGCGAGCGCGAACCAGCCGGCCACCGGCAGCGCGTTGACCGGCGGGTTGTCCACGACGATCTCGGCGATCCCGTCGGCGTGCACGGTCGTCGTCACCGACGGGTGGCTCGTGGGGTTCATCCCTGCTCCTCGGTGGTCTCGGGCCGCTCGCCGGCCTCGACGGCGACGTCGAGGGGCAGCACGAATGTCGCCCACGCGGTGACGGCCTTGTCGCCGCTCTGCCGCCGGCAGGTCAGCTCGACGTCGACGCGGCCCTCACGGCCGTCCTCGCTTTCGAGCACGTAGGTGCGCAGCGGAACGCCGTCGAGGGTGAGGACGTCGCCGGGCCACACCTGGGCCAGGAACCGGATGCGGAAGTCCCGCACGTTGGGGCCGCCGAGCCAGTCGGTGGCGTAGGTGCCGAGCAGGCTGGCCTGCCACATGCCCACCGAGAAGGGGCTGGGGAACCCGGCCGCCTTGGCGAAGGCCTCGTCGTGGTGGATCGGGTTCATGTCGCCCGAGGCGCCCTGGTAGCGGACGAAGTCGGTGCGGGTCACCGGGCCGTACGTGCGCGCCGGAGGGGTCGCCGGGACGGGCAGGGCGACCTCGGTCGTACGGGGACCGGCGGTGGCCGTCGTGTCGCTCATGCGGACGCTCCGTCCTGTGCCGCGTCCCCGGTGGCCGGCGGGCGGGCCGTCTCGACACCGGTGAGCTTGGCGCGGGCGACGAGACGCCCGGTCTCGTCGTGGAAGTCGGTGTACATCACGGCGAACGTCATCTCCCCGCCGCGACGCCCCACCTTGGTGTAGATCTCGCCGATGCGCGACTGGCAGGTGAGCCGGGTGCCGGCGCGGGGCGGCTCGCCGAAGAAGGTGTACTGCTGCTCGGCGTGCAGGCCGCGCTGCTGGTCGAGCTCGACCGCGGACCACGGGTTGGAGTCCTCGCCCTGCCAGAAGAACGTCGTCGTGAGGAACGTCGGCTGTACGACCGGGTTCTCCTCCCGCAGGTAGTCCGCGTCAGCCGCTCCGGTGGCCAGCGCGAACTCGCGGATCTTGCCGCGTTCGACGTCGAGCCGGAAGGGGGCGCCGGTGACGCCCTGCGCGTCGGGGTTGGCCACGACGTGCTCCTTTCGTTGGTCCGCTGCGAGCCGGCACGGTCGCCGGCGCGCAGCGGGTGGTCACGGGTGCTGGCTCGAGACGGACACGACCTCGCCGGTCATGTACGACGAGTAGTCACTGGCAAGGAAGACGATCACGTTGGCGATCTCCCACGGCGTCGCGGCCCGGCCGAACGCCTCCTGGGCCGAGAGCTGGGCGAGCAGCTCGTCGCTGGTCACCTTGGCCAGATGGGCGTGCATCGCGATGCTCGGGGACACCGCGTTGACCCGGATGCCGTGCTCGGCGACGTCGAGGGCCGCGCAGCGGGTCAGCGCCATGACTCCGGCCTTGGCCGCGGCGTAGTGCGCCTGCCCCTTCTGGGCGCGCCAGCCGATGACGGAGGCGTTGTTGACGATGACCCCCTTGCCGGCCGGGATCATGTGCCGCAGCACCGACCGGGTCGCCTTGAACGTCGAGGTCAGGGTCACCGACAGGACGGAGTCCCACTGTTCGTCGGTCATGTCCTGCACCGCCGCGGTGCCGCCGAGGCCGGCGTTGTTGACGAGCACGTCGATGCCGCCGAACTCGGCGGCGACGGTGTCCATGAGGTGGTCGAGCTGGGCCTGGTCGGTGACGTCGCAGGGCACCGCGAGCGGCCGGGTCCCGGTGAGGCGCTCGATCTCGTCGGCCGACGCGGCGAGGCGGCGCTCGTGACGGTCGCTGACGGCGACACGCGCGCCTTCCTCCGCGGCGCGGCGCGCCGTGGCGAAGCCGATGCCGGTGCCGGCCGCGGCGGTGACGAGCACCGAACGCCCGGAGAGCAGCCCGTGGGCCGGGCCGGCCCAGTCGGCGACGTCGGTGTGACCGGTGTCAGACACGGGCGGCCATCTCCTTCGCGATCTCCTCGACGGTCCAGCGGGCACCCTTGTCGATCGTCCAGTCGTAGCTCCACGGCGCGCAGCGGCGGATCTCGCCGCCCTTGGCGTAGTACACCTCGCCGGTCACCGGCACGTCGGCGGTGAGCAGCCAGGCGACGAGCGGGGAGACGTTGCCCGGGTGGTAGACGTCGAACACTGCGGGGTCGGCCGGGGCGGCGACCATCTCGCCGATGCCGGGCAGGTCCTGGGTCATCCGGGTACGCGCGACCGGGACGATCGCGTTGACGCGTACGCCGTAGCGGCTGATCTCCTGGGCGAGAATGACGGTGAGGGCGGCGATGCCGGCCTTGCCCGCGCCGTAGTTCGTCTGCCCGACGGCGCCGATGATGCCCGAGGTCGACGAGACGTTGACGATCGAGGCGACCGGCTGGTTGCCGGCCTTGGACTCGGTGCGCCAGTGGTCGGCGAACACCCGGCACGGCGCGAACGTCGCGCGGAGCTGGCCACGGATGACCGCGTCCCAGTCGTCCTCGCTCATGTTGACGAACATCCGGTCCCGCAGGATGCCGGCGTTGTTGACGAGGCCGTCGACGCGTCCGTAGGTGTCGCGGGCGAGCGCGAGCAGCTCGCGGGCGCCCTCGGTGGTGGCGACGTCCGCGGTGCTGGCCACGGCCCGCCCGCCGGCGTTCGTGATCTCGGCGGCGACGGCCTCGACGACAGAGGGGTCGCTGCCGGTGCCGTCGGCGGCGGCGCCGGTGTCGGCGACGACGACCGAGGCGCCTTCGGCGGCGGCGAGCAGGGCGTGCTCACGGCCGAGGCCGCGGCCGGCACCGGTGACGACGACGACGCGTCCCTGCAGTGCTCCCATGACTACTCCTCCTTGTGCCCGGCCGGGGTCGACGCGACCGGCGCGGGCACGCCGAGCCGGTCGAGGGTCCGGGTGGCCTCGTCGATGATGCGGTCGATGAGCTCGGCGACGCTCGGTACGTCGTCGATCAGTCCGACGACCTGGCCGGTGGCCATGACGCCGAGGTCGGTCCTGCCCTCCAGCAGGGCCGACCGGTAGAGCATCGGAGCGTTTGCCGCCATGACGACCTGGCTCCACGTCAGGTCGTGGGCCTTGCGCATGGCCAGGCCCTCGCGGACCATGTCGCCCCACGGCGTGCCGGACAGCTTCTGGAAGGCGAAGGCGTTGCGTACGGCCCGCAGCAGCCGGCCGGCGGCGGAGGTGCGTTCCAGCTCGTCAATCGTGCCGGCGCGCAGCACGCGCTGCGGCACGCCGTCGACCTGCAGGGTCAGCACGGTGTCGTTGACCGTCTTGGACAGGTAGACGTCCTTCACCGACGGCTGGACCGGCGAGTCGCTGGTGAGCAGGAAGCGGGTGCCCATGGCGACGCCCTCGGCGCCGTAGGCGAGCGCGGCGACGAGGCCGCGGCCGTCGAAGAAGCCGCCGGCCCCGATGACCGGGATGTCGACGGCGTCGACGACCTGGGGCAGCAGCAGGCTGGTGGGCACCCCGCCGGTGTGGCCGCCGCCCTCACCACCCTGCACGATGACGGCGTCGGCGCCCCACGCGGCGACCTTCTCGGCGTGGCGGCGCGCGCCGATCGACGGTACGACGACGAGGCCGGCGTCCTTGCACCTGGCGATGAGTTCCTGCTTGGGGGCCAGCGCGAAGGACGCGACCTTGACGCCGGCCGAGATGAGCAGGTCGATGCGCTTGACGACGTCCGGCTGGTCGGCACGGATGTTGACGCCGAACGGCGCGTCCGTGCCGGCCTGGATCTGCTCGACGGCCTCCACGAGCTCGTCGTAGGAGAGCAGGCCGGCCGCGAGGATGCCCAGTCCACCGGCGTTGGCCGTCGCGGTGGTCAGGCGTACGTCGGAGACGTAGCCCATGCCGGTCTGGACGATCGGGTACCGCACCCCGAACAGGTCGGTCGCCCGGGTACGCAGCGTCGGGTGCATCCCGCGGCCCTGACTCATGCCGGGATCTCGCGGTCGCGCAGCGAGCGGGGGTCGATGACCTCGCGGATGAGGCGCAGTTCCTCGGCGCTCGGCTCGCGGGTGGCCGGGACCTCGCCCTCGACGTGCACGGCACAGCCGGTGGCGGCGTGGAACTCGTCGAGCGTGACGCCGGGGTGCAGGCTGAGCAGCCGCATCGTGCCGTCGGGGCCACCGAAGTCGAGGACCGCGAGGTTGGTGACGACGCGCCGCAGCTCGTGGTGCGCGATCGCGGCCGGGCCGGCGGCCCGGGCGCTGTCGGTGCCGACGCCGGAGATCATGTCGACGGTCCGGACGAAGCTGCGCGTGGAGTGGTTGGGCACCCAGTAGCTGGTCGGGTGGTAGATGCTGTTGCCGGGGGCGCCGCGTACGCCGAGCAGCTGGACCTTGGGCCGGGTGTAGTCGCCGATGGCCGAGATGTTGGTGTTGCCGTGTCCGTCGATCTGGACCGGGATCATCATGACGTGCCGCTTGCCGTGCCAGACGAGGTCGAAGATGGTGCGGAACGGGCTCCAGCCCTCGATGACGACGCCCTCGGTGGCGTGCGGGTCCGCGCCGATCTCCCAGGAGCCGGAGACGAAGTGGGCCTCACCGTCGGTGAGCAGCAGGTCGGGGGCGACGGTGAGCCGGGCGAGGCGGACGCCGATGGCCGGGATCGTGCCGAAGGCGCTGGCGATGGACTCACCGTCGCCGGCGAACGTGTCCGCCACGGCGACCGCGCAGTACTCGGCGCGGGTCACCGGCGCGTCGGCGGTGGTGGCGCTGCCCGTGGGCTGGTCCACGGACTCGGTGGCGGCGCTGCTCATGCGACCTCCTCGGCTCGGGCGGCGACGGCCGCCTGGTAGTCATCTTCGGTACCGGACAGGTACCGCTGCTCGAACTTGGCCCAGGCCTGCGGGTCGCCGGCGGCCTTGACGTACTCACGCTGAAAGGCCTCGTCGCGCTCGTAGTCGGGGGCGCAGGAGGTGAAGTGCGCGCCGTTCGGGGTCTCGACGACACCGGCGACGAGCTGGCGGTTGATCTTGATGGTCGCCGAGTGCCCGGCGGCGCTCAGCTCAGCCGTGGGCACGATCCGCTCGCAGGACATGAAGGCCTGGTCGGCGGCGAGGCAGTAGAGGTCGTCGAAGTACGGGTCGGGCCCGAGGAACTGGCCGTTGCCCTGGGCGTCGGCGCGGTTCATGTGCACGAGGGCCGCGTCGAGGCGCAGCGGCGGCATCGCCACGAGCTGCTCGGTGCCGTACGGGTCCTGGACGAGCTTGAGGTCGGGGTTGTGCTTCAGGACGTCCGACCCGAGCCCGGCGCGGGTCGGCAGGAAGGGCAGGCGGATGCCGGCGGCGTACAGCCCCCACTGGAGCATGCCCTCGTCGTACTCGGCGATCTCGACGGCGCCGTTCTGCCGCGCGGCGCGGAAGTGCGGGTCGAGGGCGATGCTGTCGAGGGAGACGAAACCGAAGACGACCTTCCTGACCTTGCCGGCGGCGCAGAGCAGCCCGACGTCCGGCCCGCCGTAGCTGACCACGGTCAGGTCCTTGAGGTCAGAACGCAGGATCTCGCGCACGAGGGCCATGGGCTTGCGCCGTGAGCCCCAGCCCCCGATGCCGATGGTCATCCCGGATTCGAGCCGCGACACGACGTCGCGGGCGGTCAGAGTCTTGTCGGCCATGTGTCCCTCATCGTTGCGTCTGTCGGAGCACTGCCCGAGCGGTGGTGAGCAGCGCGAAGGGCGAGTCGCGTGCCGGGCATCCACGGCCGGGTCGCCATGTAGCAAGCGCTTGGTTGGTACACTAACAGCCCCAGGGGAAGGGTCAAGACCCTGTGGCCAAGGAGGGCGGAAGATGGACACCGTGGTGCGCGAGCGCGTCGACGCGGTGGGAGTCGTCAGGATCAATCGGCCGCAGGTGCGCAACGCCCTCGATCCCGACACCCTCCTGGCGATGACCGACGCCCTGCTCCGGTACGACGCGGACCCGGGCGTACGCGCGATCGTGCTGACCGGCACCGGCGAGTTGTCCTTCAGCGCGGGGATGGACCTGCGCGCCGCGGCCGAGGGGCGCCTGGTCGACGTGGCCCGCAGCCCGCTGACGCTGCTGCGCGGCGGCTACCGCAAGCCGGTCATCGCCGCGGTCAACGGGCCCGCCGTCGGCGGCGGCTTCGAACTCGCCCTCGCCTGCGACCTCGTAGTCGCGGCCGAGCACGCCTACTTCGCGCTGCCCGAGGTGGGGCGCGGCATCGCCGCCACCGAGGGCGGCACCGACCTGCCGCGTCGCCTGCCGGTCGCCGTGGCCCTGGAACTCGGGCTGACCGCCGAACCGCTTGCCGCGGCCCGGGCCCACGAGCTGGGGCTGGTCAACGCCGTGGTCCCGGCCGACGAGGTTCTGCCGCGCGCGCTGCAGCTGGGCGCCCGGATCGCGACCCACTCCCCCGCGGCGGTGCGGGCGACCAAGCGGCTCATGCACCTGAGCCTGGACCCCCGCGTGGGCGATCTCGCCGCGGTCAACCGGCTCGCGACCCTCGAACTGCTCGCCGGCCCGGACGCGGCCGAGGGCGCGGCCGCGTTCGTCGCCAAACGCGCGCCGCGATGGGCGGACGCGCCCTGAGCGCTCAGGGACGCGCCGCCGCGATCTGCGCACGCGTCCACGCGACCGAACGGGTCAGCGCCGGCTCGGCGCCCTCGGCCTCGACGGCCGGGCCGAGCAACTCGACGTCGACGACGCCGGTGTAGCCGGCCCGCAGCACGCTCGCCAGCAGACCGGCCATCGGCAGGTCGCCGTCCCCGGGCACCCACCGGTTCGGGAAGGTCGAGGTGCCGACCCGGAAGTCGGACACCTGCAGAATCTCGACCTGACCGACCCGGTCGCGGATCAGCTCCGTCAGGCCCCGCTCCTGCCAGCAGCAGTAGAGGTCGAGGCAGATGCCGATGCCGCAGAGGTCGGCCAGGGCGACGGTGTCGCGCGCGGTGTGGGTGAAGCTGAGGTCGCACTTGACCGGCAGCGTGTTCTCCACAGCGAGGCGTACCCCGTGTTCGCGGGCGGTGGCCACGACCGGAGCGATCCGCTCGGCGAACCGGCCGGCCGCCTCCTCCCACGTCAGGTGAGCCGACGGGCCCGAGGTGAGGTAGACGAGGTCGGCCCCGAGCCGGCCGGCGTCCACGACGCCCTGCCGCAACGCCGCGACCTGCTGCGCCCAGCCCGGCTCGTCGTCCGGGTGGGCGGTGAAGCTGTGCACGAGGTAGCCGAGCCGTACGTCGTGCCGGGCGAGCAGGTCGCCGAGAGCGGCCACGCCGAAGGCGACGGCCTTGCTGCGCTGCAGTCCCACGAGGTCGGCACCGGTACGCCGGTACATCGCGATCTCCTCGGGCAGGGCCCAGGACATCGCGGCCATGCCGCTGACGCAGACCGGGTTGGTCGTGGCGGACATCGGGCTCCTGTCGGCTCGGCGGTCGTCCGGAGGGTCGGACGTCGGGTCGGTCTCGGACGTCGGGTCGGTCTCGGACGTCGGGTCGCTCTCGGACGTCGGGTCGGCCTCGGACGTCGGGTCAGTCGAGGTATTCGATGCGCGCCCGGCGTACCCCGAGGGGCGCCAGGTGCGGTCGCAGCCGCGCCGTGACGGCCTCGGCGATGCGCTCCGGGGTCCACGCCGTGTGCCGCAGCACGGGCTCGGCGAGCGCCGGGTGGGTCGTCAGCATGAGTTCGGGACCGTAGGAGCGCAGCACCTGGCCGGTCAGTTCGGCGCTGAGGTCGGAGAGCAGGTAGAGCAGCAGCGGCACGTTGGCCTCGGGCGCGATGCCCGCGTTCTGCCCGCTCGGTACGCCGCGGAACCGCTCGAGCACCTCGGCCATCCGGGTCTGGGCGTTCGGGGAGATCGCGTTGACGCGGATCCCGGCCTCGGCGAGTTCGGCCGCCCAGGCGTAGGTGAGCGTGGCGATCGCGGCCTTCGTCGCCCCGTACACGGCCGTCTCGGCACGGCCCATCTGCTCGCCCGAGGTGACGTTGATCAGGACCCCGTGCCCCTGGATACGCATCGCCGCGATGGCGGCGTCGCCCCAGGCGACGGCGCCGAGCACGTTGACCTCGAGCATCCGGCGCACAGTGGCCTCGGACTCGGCGCCGGCGCGGGCCATGGCGAAGACGCCGGCGTTGTTGACGAGACCGTCGAGCCTGCCGTGCTCGGCGAGGCAGTCACGCACGACGTCGTGCGCGCTCGCCCAGTCCGCGACGTCGGCGACCCGGATCGAGCCCCGGCCGTCCGCCGCGGCGATCTGCCCGCTGAGCCGTTCGAGTCCGTCCGCGTCGACGTCGACCGCGACCACGTGGCCTCCGGCCGCGGCGATGCCGCGCGCGTACGCCGCCCCCAGCCCGCCGGCGGCGCCGGTGACGAGGACGACACGGCCGGCGAGCAGGCCGGCTGCCCGGTCGGGCCGGGCGGCGGGCGGATGCCCGGACGGGGCGGCGGGAATCGGGTCGGGCATCGGGCAGCCCCTCTCGGCTGATCGGGATCCGCAGCGCGGGCTCCGGGCACCGAACGAGCGCTTGGTTGGCCGCCACCCTAGGCATTGCGAGCACCCCGGTCAAGGGAGGCTGGCTTTATCATGCTGAAGGCATCGAAGTGATATAAAGCAAGCGCTTGACCAACACATTGCTCGAGGAACCGGGAGCACCCATATGTCGACGACCCAGGACCGACGCTCGGTCATCCTCGACAACGCCGCCCACCTTTTCGCAGCCAAGGGAATCGATGCCACGACCGTCCGCGAGATCGCCGATTCGGTCGGGATCCTCTCCGGCAGCCTGTACCACCACTTCAAGTCCAAGGACGAGATGGTCAACGCGATCATCTCGGACTACCTGACCGACCTGACCTACCGCTACGGCGAAGTCCTGGCGTCCGAGGAGAAGCCGGCGACCCAGTTGCGCAAGCTCGTCACCAGTTCGCTGGCCAACATCGAGGCCCACCCGCACGCGACCGAGATCTACCAGAACTCGAGCGGCTACCTGCCCAAGATCGAGGGCTACGAGCACATCCGCGAGGCGGCCGCCACGATCCAGCGGGCCTGGATCCAGGTGCTCGAGGCCGGTATCGCCACGGGCGACTTCCGCAACGACATCCCGGTACGGGTGCTGCACGGCATGCTGCGCGACGCGCTGTGGCTCTCGGTCCGCTGGTTCAAGCCGACCCCGTCGTACTCCATGGCGAACTTCGCCGACGACTTCGTCTCGGTGTTCCTCGACGGCATTCTCGCCCAGGACTGAGCATCAGGCAACCAAGCGCTTGCTAGGGTGGTGCCGGATGAGGAGGCGCCCCCATGACGGCAGCAGGTCACGCCCGGACAGGTCCGGCCCCGATCGAGCCCACCCGGCACGCCGGGCTGCCCGCGGGCGTCGACGCCTGGCTCAGCCGCGCGGTGCCCGAGCTGCAGGGAAACCTCCGGCACAAGGTCATCGCCGGCGGGCGCTCCAACCTGACCTACCGGACCACCGACGCGGCCGGCCACGTCGTCGTGCTGCGCCGTCCACCACTTGGAAACCACCCGGCCACCGCGCACGACGTCCTGCGCGAGGCGCGAATCCTGCGCGGGCTGCACGGCCACCTCCCGGTGCCGCGGGTGCTCGCCGTCGAGGAGACGGGCGAGGTGGCCGGCGCGCCCCTCGTCGTACTCGAGCACCTCGACGGCGTGATCCTGCGCAGCCCCGCCGACGTCGAGCGGCTCACCACCGAGGCCGACCGCGCGCTCATCGGCCCCACGCTCGTCGATGCTCTCGTGGCCCTGCACCGACTCGCCCCGGAGGTCATCGGACTGGGCGGCCTGGCCCGCCGCCGTGACTACCTCACCCGGCAACTCGGACGCTGGCACGAGAACTGGCAGCGGAGCAGGATCCGCGACCTGCCCGACCTGCAGACCGCGCACGAGCACCTGGTGGCCGCGGCGCCCGGGCAGTCCCGCTCGGGGATCGTGCACGGCGACTTCCGCCTGGACAACTGCATGCTCGACTCGCGATGGCGGGTCCAGGGCGTACTCGACTGGGAGCTCACCACCGTCGGCGACCCGTTGGCCGACGTCGGCCAACTGCTCGTCTACTGGGCGCAGGCCGGCGACACGGCCCGCGCGCTGCACGACCCGGCCACGGTCCGGCCCGGCTTCTCGACCCGGGACGAACTGCTCTCCCGGTACTGCCTCGCCACCGGCACCGACTCGGCTCGGATCGACTACTTCGTCGCCTACAACTGGTGGAAGACCGCGTGCATCCTCGAGGGCGTGTACACCAGGGTCACGCAGGGCGCGATGAGCGGCCGCGACCGCACCGCGGCCTCGTTCGCCGAGCAGGCGGCCGCCGTCGCCGGCCGGGCGGCGGCCCTCGCGGCGGCGCTGCCCCGGCACTGATCCGCGCCCGGCCGTACCCACTCGGCGTGATGGCGTGAGCCGGCTGTCGACGTCCCCGGTTCGACCGGGGACGTCGACACACCCGCCTAGGAGAGCCGCTCGATGACCATCGCCATGCCCTGGCCACCGGCCGTGCACATGGTCTCGAGGCCGAACTGGCCGTCCCGCGCCCGCAGCCCGTTGATGAGCGTCGTCGTCATCCGCGCTCCGGTCTGACCGAACGGGTGGCCCAGGGCGATCGCGCCGCCGTGCACGTTGACCTGCTCGGGGTTGGCCTTGAGGTCCGAGATGGAGGGGACGACCTGAGCGGCGAACGCCTCGTTGAGCTCGACGAGATCGATGTCGGCCATCGAGAGCCCGGCCAGCGCGAGGGCCCGCCTCGACGCCTCGACCGGGCCGAGACCCATGATCTCCGGCGAGATCGCCGAGACACCGGTGGACAGGATCCGGGCCAGCGGCGTGACGCCGAGTTCGGCGGCCTTGCGGCTGGACATGATGATGAGGGCGGCCGCGCCGTCGTTGAGCGGGCAGCAGTTGCCCGCGGTCACCGTACCGTCGGGCCGGAAGGCCGGTTTGAGGCCGGACAGCGACTCGGCCGTCACTCCGGCGCGAGGGCTGTCGTCGGTGGCCACGACGGTGCCGTCGGCGAGGGTCACCGGCGTGATGTCGGTGGCGAAGAAGCCCGACTCGATCGCGGCCTGGGCCCGCTGCTGGCTCGTGGCGGCCCACTCGTCCTGCTCGGCGCGGCTCACACCACGGTGGCTCGCGACGTTCTCCGCGGTCTCGCCCATCGCGATGTAGACGTCGGGCAGTTCATTCGCGTCGCGCGGGTCGGTCCACGGGCCGGCGCCACCCCGTCCGCGGGCGGCGGTGCGCTCCCCCGCCGCGGCGAAGATCGGGTTCTTCGTGTCCGGCATGCCGTCGGACTTGCCGGCGGCGAAGCGCGAGACGGCCTCGACCCCGGCGGAGACGAGCACGTCGGCCTCACCGGAGCGGATGGCGTGCAGCGCCATCCGGGTCGTCTGCAGGCTCGACGCGCAGTACCGCTGCACCGTCGTCCCGGGAACCCGGTCGAGCCCGAGTTCGACAGCGACGACGCGCGCGAGGCCCCAGCCCTGCTCGCCGGCCGGCTGCGCGCAGCCGAGCATGAGGTCGTCGATCTGGGTCGGGTCGAGCGCCGGCACCTGGGCCAGGGCCGCCTGGACCATCTGGGTGGCCAGGTCGTCGGCCCGCATCGAGGCCAACGACCCCTTGAAGGCCCGGCCGATCGGCGAGCGCGCCGCGGCGACGATGACTGCGTCCTGCATTGGTGTCCTCCGGTTCTCGGGCTGGCGCCCGTGACGGCGGTGCCGTCGGTGTCAGGTCTGGTCGGGGCGTCGGGCCTGCCGGCGAGCAGGGCACCGGGGCCGGTGCGCCCGCACGAAGCGCAACGCCGGGCTCACCCGGTGAGCTTGAACTTCTGGATCTTTCCGCTCGCGGTTCGTGGCAGCGCCGCAACGACGGTGAAGCTGCGCGGACGCTTGAAGTTGGCCAGCCGCTCCCGGCACCACGCCTCGAGCTCGTCGGCGAGCGCCGACTCGTCACCGGTCCAGGCGGGAACGGTCTGCACGAAGGCGCTGCCGACCTCGCCCATCCGCGCGTCGGGGACCCCGACGACCGCGACGTCGAAGACGGCGGGATGTTCGGACAGCACCCGCTCGACCTCGGCGGGGTAGACGTTGAAGCCCCCGACCATGTAGACGTCCTTGATCCGGTCGGTGATGCGCAGGTAGCCGTCCTCGTCGACCCAGCCGACGTCACCGGTGTGCAGCCAGCCGTCCTCGTCGATGGCCTGCGCCGTGGCGTCCGGGTCCTCGAAGTAGCCCGCCATCACGTTGTAGCCGCGCACGAGGATCTCGCCCGACTCGCCGGCCGGCAGCGGCTGTCCGTCGAGACCGGCGATCCGCAACTCGGTGCCCGGGATCGCCCGCCCGCAGCTGGTCGAGATCCGTTCGAGGCCGGCGTCGGGCGGGCACACGGTAGCGGTGCCGCACGTCTCGGTCAGACCGTAGGCGGTGATGACGTCGCGGAAGCCGAGTTCCTCGCGCATCCGGCGCAGCAGCGGCACCGGCACGATCGTGGCGCCGGTGACGGCAAGGCGTACCGAGCTGAGGTCGTACCTGCCGAGGTCGGGGTGTTCGAGCAGGGACGTGTAGACGGTGGGCGCGCCGGGGAAGACCGTGACCCGTTCCTGCTCGATGAGACGCAGCACGGTCTCTACGGCGAACACGGCGACCGGGATGATCGTGGCGCGGGTGAGGAGGCAGGCCAGGATGCCGGCCCGCCAGCCGAAGCTGTGGAAGAACGGGTTGACCATGAGATAGCGGTCGCCTCGCCGCAGTCCGACGAGGCGGGCCCACTCCCGGTCGACGCGAAGGTTCGAGGCGTGCGAGACCATCGCGCCCTTGGGGTAGCCGGTGGTGCCGGAGGTGAACAGGATGTCGGACACGTCCTCCGGGGCGAGGGCGGCGATCCGTTCGTCGACGACCCCGAGGTCGACCTGGTCGGCCAGCGCGGTGAAGCCCGCCAGGGACCACACGCCGTGATCGGTCTGCTCGCGGCCGGTGGCGGACAGGTCGACGACGGTACGCACCGAGGGCAGCAGTGGCACGGGGCGGCCGACGGCCGGTGACGGCCCGTCGCCGCGCAGCGCGGCCAGGTAGTGGGCGTCCAGGAAGGCGTCGTCCAGGACGACCATCGTGGCCCGGACCTTGGCGATGACGGACCGTGCCTCCGCACCACGGAAGCGGGTATTGACGGGGCACAGCACGCCGCCCGCGGCCAGCACGCCGAGGGCGCTGACGACCCAGTCGGCGCTGTTCGGGGCCCAGACGACGACGCGGTCCCCCGGCTCGAGACCGTGCGCGACAGCGGCCCGCGCGAACCGGTTGACGGCCGCGTCGAGCTCGGCGAAGGTCATCCGCACGTCCCCGTCGACGAGGGCCTCCAGCTCGGCGGCGTCCTGCGCGGCCTGCCGCAGCAGGGCGGGGATCGTGGTCAACACGTCACTCACGCACATCTCCTCACGCGGAGCCGGTCACTTGTCGGAAACGAAGCACAGACTACCAACCAAGCGCTTGCTAGACTAGCGGCAGCGACGCCGGCGGCACCGACCGGTGAGGCATCTGAAGGAAGGGAACCCGGTGGCAGAGGCATACATCGTGGACGCCGTCCGCACCCCCGTCACGCGACGCGGTGGCGCGCTCGCCAAGATCCACTCCGCCGATCTGGGAGCCGCCGCGCTCACCAGCCTCATGAGTTCCTCGGGGATCGACCCCGGCGCCGTCGAGGACGTCGTGTTCGGCTGTGTCGACACCATCGGCCCACAGGCCGGTGACATCGCCCGCACCGCCTGGCTCGCCGCCGGCCTCCCGCAGCACGTACCCGGCGTCACAGTGGACCGGCAGTGCGGCTCGAGCCAGCAGGCGGTGCACTTCGCGGCCCAGGCCGTCATGGCCGGAGTCAACGACGTCGTGGTCGCCGGGGGCGTGCAGAACATGAGCGCCATCCCCATCTCGGCCGCGATGCTCACCGGTCAGCAGTACGGCTTCGACGACCCCTTCTCCGGGTCGATCGGCTGGCGCGAGCGCTACGGCGACGAGCAGATCTCGCAGTTCCGCTCGGCCGAGATGATCGCCGAGAAGTGGGGCGTCAGCCGGGAGGACATGGAGCGCTTCGCCCTGCGAAGCCACGAGCGGGCCCTGCGGGCCATCGCCGAGGGCCGCTTCGGCCGCGAGATCCGCGCCGTCGGCGACGTCGACACCGACACCTGCCCGCGCGCCGACACGAGCCTGGAGAAGATGGCCGCCCTCGACCCGCTGACCCCCGGCGGCCGGGTCACCGCCGCCGTGGCGAGCCAGATCTGCGACGGCGCGGCGGCCCTGCTCGTCATGAGCGAGCAGGCCGTGGCCGAGCACGGCGTGACCCCGCGCGCCCGGATCCACCACCTGTCGGTACGCGCCGACGACCCGGTGCTGATGCTCACCGCCCCGATCCCCGCCACCGCCCACGCGCTCGAACGCACCGGAATGTCGATCGACGACATCGACCTGTTCGAGATCAACGAGGCGTTCGCCTCGGTCGTGCTCGCCTGGCTCCAGGAGACGGGGGCCGACCCGGAGCGGGTCAACGTCAACGGCGGCGCGATCGCCCTGGGCCACCCGCTCGGCGCCACCGGCGCCCGGCTGATGACCACCCTCCTGCACGAGCTCGAACGCACCGGCGGCCGCTACGGCCTGCAGGTGATGTGCGAGGGCGGCGGCCAGGCCAACGTCACGATCATCGAGAGGCTCTGATGACCCACTCCCCCGCGACGCCCGGCGGCGTCGACCTGACCGGCCAGGTCGCCGTCGTCACCGGAGGCACCCGTGGCATCGGCGCCGAGATCACCCGCGCCTTCCTCCGGGCCGGGGCGCGGGTGATCGTGTGCGGCCGCAGCGAGCCCGAGGAACTGCCCGGGATCGACGGACGCACGCCCGTCTTCGTCCAGTCGGACGTACGCGACCCGGAGCAGGCCAAGGCCCTCGTCGCCGCGGCGGTGGACCGGTTCGGCCGGCTCGACATCCTGGTCAACAACGCCGGTGGCGCACCGAGCGCCGACACCGCGACGGTGTCCCCCCGCTTCGTCTCGGCGGTCGTCACGCTCAACCTGCTCGCCCCGTTCTACGTCGCCCAGCAGGCCAACGAGGTCATGCAGCGTCAGGGCAGCGGGACGATCATCAACATCGGCTCGGTCGCCGGAGCCAACCCGGCCCCGGACACCGCCGCGTACGCCGCGGCCAAGGCGGGCCTGACGATGCTGACCCGGTGCCTCGGACTCGACTTCGCGCCCGCCGTACGGGTCAACCAGGTGACTGTGGGTCTCGTGCAGACCGAGCTGTCGCATCTCTACTACGGCGACGAGGCGGGGCAGGACCGCGTGGCGCGGACCATCCCCATGCGGCGGATGGCCACCCCGGCCGACATCGCCGCGGCCTGCCTGTTGCTCGTCTCGCCGCTGTCCGCCTACGTCACCGGCACGGAGATCGTCGTCGACGGTGGTGGGGAGATCCCGTCGCGGCACCTGGCCGCCCAGCCGCCCGGCGCCGGTCCGCTCGGCTGAGCGCGCGGGGCATGTACGGCGGAGGGGCCGCACCGGTTCGGTGCGGCCCCTCCGCTCCTGCCTGCCGTGGAGTGCGGCGCCTCGCTCAGAGGCCGGCGAGCGCCACCACCTCGGCGCGGACCGCCGCCGCAGAGCCGGCCAGCAGCTGGGCCGACTTGCCGCGCTTGAAGAACAGGTGTGCGTGGTGCTCGAAGGTGAACCCGATGCCGCCGTGCAACTGGATCGCCTCGGCCGCGACGGTCATCAGCGTGTCGGTGCACACGAGCTTGGCCAGCGCCGCGTCGTGCGAGCGGGTGGCGGCCCCGGTGCGCAACGTCGTGACGAGGTGGTCGGCGGTGGCCCGCGCCCCGGCGACCGCGACGGCGAGGTCGGCGCAGCGGTGCTTGAGGGCCTGGAACGACCCGATCGGGCGGCCGAACTGCTCCCGCACCTTGAGGTAGTCGACGGTGAGGTCGAGGCAGGCGCGGGCGGCGGCCGCCGACTCCAGCGCGAGCATCGCGCGTACGTGGTCCAGCAGCACCCGGGCACCGTCGCCGCCGGGGGCGTCGACCCGGGTGGCGGCGGCCTCGCGCAGGCGCACGGTGCTCAGCCGACGGGTCTGGTCGAGCGTCATGTGCGTCCGCACGTCCACCCCGTCGGCGGCCCGGTCCACCGCGTAGACGCCGAGCTCACCGCCCTCGTTGCGGGCGGTGACGAGAACGACCCGGGCGGCTTCGGCCCCGGCGACGAGGGTCTTCGTCCCGGTCAGCGCCCACTCGTCCCCGGCGCCGGTGGCCCGGGTGGCGGTCTGCCCGAGATCCCAGCCCGCGCCGTCCTCGGCGAGCGCGACGGCCAGGGTCAGCTGCTCGTCCACGACGCGTGCCAGCAGGGGCTCGGCGCTCGGGCCGAGGGCGCGGGCGGCGAGGATCGCGGTGAGGCTCGTCGCGAGCGCGCCCGGCACGAGCCGGGCCCCGAGCTCCTCGATGACGGCGGTCGCGGCGGGCACGTCCAGGCCGAGGCCGCCGAGGTGCTCCGGTACGACGAGGCCGAGCAGGCCCAGCTCGGCCGTGAGCAACTCGTGCAGCAGCGGGTCGTAGCCCCGCTCCCCGACCATGACCTCGTGGGTTCGGCGCAGGTCGGCCTGCCCGTCGAGCACCTCGGCCACGGAGGCACGGATCTCGGCGAGGTCCTCGGGCGTTCCGGTCATCGTCCTCACCTCATCGGGGCAGGCCGAGCAGGCGCTCGGCGATGATGTTGCGCTGGATCTCGTTGGAGCCGCCGTAGATCGTGTTGGCGCGGCTGAAGAGGAAATGGGTCTGGGCGTCGTCCAGCTCGTACCCGGGCCCGGTGAGCAGCGCCCCGGCCCCCTCGACGTCGACCGCGAGCTCACCCAGCGAGCGGTTCCACGTGGCCCACTGGAGCTTGGAGATCGACGCCTCCAGACCGGACAGCCCCTCACCGGCGGACGCGAGCAGCCGCACCGCCGAGTGCCGCATCACCTCGAGCCCGATGTATGCGTCGACGAGGCGGTCACGCAGCGCCGGCTCCTGCCAGGCGCCGTTGGAGCGGGCCCGGGCGATGACGGCGTCGAGGCGCCGGCGGAAGCCGATCTGCTGGCCGAGGGTGGACACGCCCCGCTCGAAGCCCAGCGTGCCCATGGCGACCTTCCAGCCCTCGCCCTCGGCGCCGACACGGTGCTCGACGGCGGCGACGGCCTCGTCGAAGAAGACCTCGTTGAACTCGCTCGTGCCGGTCAGCTGGGTGATCGGGCGCACCGTCACGCCGGGCTGATTCATCGGCACCAGCAGGTACGACAGGCCCGCGTGGCGGGTCGAGCCGGGATCGGTGCGGCACAGCACGAAGCACCAGTCGGCCAGGTGCGCCAGCGAGGTCCACACCTTTTGCCCGGTGATGACGTAGTGGTCGCCCCGGCGTTCGGCGCGGGTGCGCACCCCGGCGAGGTCCGAGCCCGCGCCGGGCTCGGAGTAGCCCTGGCACCAGATGTCCTCGCCGCTGGTGATGCGGGGCAGGAAGCGGGCCTTCTGCTCCGGCGTGCCGAACGCGAGCAGGGTCGGGCCGAGCAGTTGCTCGGACATGTGCCCGAGCCGGCCGGGCGCGCCGGCGCGGGCGTACTCCTCGTGGAAGATGACCTGCTGGGCGAGGGTCGCCGGGCGACCGCCGTACTCGGTGGGCCAGGAGAGGCCGATCCAGCCGGCCCGGCCCAGGTGGCGCTCCCACTCGCGGCGCAGCTCGTGCGCCTCGTGCTCGCGTCCCTCGCCGCCGGTGCCGACCGCCTCGGCGAACGGCCCGGTCAGGGCCTCCTGGAGCCAGCCGCGGATCTCGGCCCGGAACTGCTCGTCGCTCACCGGCGCACCCATGTCAGGCACCGTAGACGGGGGTCGGCGGCTCGGAGCGGACGATGAGGTCGGCGACCACGTCGGTGAGCTCCTCCGGTTCCCATCGGCCGCCCTTGTCGGCGGCCGGCCCGTGGCGCCAGCCGTCGGCGAGCGAGACCTCGCCGCCGGCGACCTCGAAGACGGCGCCGGTGACGGCCCGCGCGGCGTCGGAGCCGAGCCAGACCACGAGCGGGGAGACGTTTGCCGGGTCCATCGCGTCGAAGCCCGTCGCGGGGGCGGCCATCGCCTCGGCGAAGACGGCCTCGGTCATCGGGGTACGGGCCGAGGGGGCGATCGCGTTGACGACGATGCCGTACCGGGCCCACTCGGCGGCCGCGATCTGGGTCAGCGCGGCGATCCCGGCCTTGGCGGCGCCGTAGTTGCCCTGTCCGACGCTGCCCATGAGCCCCGCGCCGGAGGACGTGTTGACCACGCGCGCGGCGACCGGGCGGCCGGCCTTGGCCTCGTCCCGCCAGTAGGCGGCGGCGTGGCGCATCGGGACGAAGTGTCCCTTGAGGTCGACCCGCAGAACCAGGTCCCACTCCTGCTCGCTCATGTTGACAAGCATCCGGTCGCGGTTGATGCCGGCGTTGTTGACGAGGGTGTGCAGCCCGCCGAAGGTCTCGACCGTCTCGCGCACGAGACGCTCACCGTAGGCCCAGTCGCTGACGTCGCCGGTGCTGACGACCGCGCGACCGCCCAGCGCGCGGATCTCGTCGACGACGGCCTGGGCCGCCGCCCGGCTGCTGTCGATGTCGTTGACGACGACGTTCGCGCCCTGCCGGGCGAATTCGAGGGCGTGGACCCGGCCCAGCCCCTGTCCGGCACCGGTCACGATCACCGTTCGTCCTGCGCAGAAGCCGCTCACGGCACGCCCTTTCACTCGAGGTACGGGAAGAAAACCACACCCGGCACTAGCTATGCAAGCAAGCGCTTGGTAGGGTCCCGGAAACGACAGAAGGATGGCGAAAGACGTGAAAATGTTCTCGGCCCTGCAATTCCGAGACTTCCGCTTCGTACTCCTGACCCTGGTGTTGTCCCAGGCCGGCTACTGGGGCTGCAACATCGCCTTCCAGTCGGTGCTGATCGAGAGCGACGCCACCCCGGCGACGATGGGGGCGCTCTTCTTCTGTCTGCTCGTGCCGTTCACGCTCTTCTCCATCCCGGCCGGGGTGCTGGCCGACGCGGTCGACCGGCGGCGGCTGCAGATCGGCGTGCTCCTGGCGACCACCGTCCTGGCCGGGGTCTGCGCGGCGACGATCGCGGCCAGCATCGTCGCCCTGCCCGTGATGCTCGGGCTCGCCTTCCTCGCCGGCACCGGAATCAGCTTCCTGTCCCCCGTGACCCAGGCCCTCGTGGCAAACACCGTCCCGGCCGAGGCGCTCGGCCATGCCGTCCCGATCCAGGCGGCCGGGCTCAACCTCGCCCGCTCGATCGGCCCCGCGGTCGCCGGGCTGATCCTCGTGGCCTGGGGACCGCTGGGCACGTTCGTGATGTACGCGACGCTCACTCTCGCCGCGGCCGCCGCCGCGGTAGCGGTCCGCACCCGGCGCATCCCGCCGGCCGTCCGGGTGGCCCGGGAGAGCCTGACCACCCAGGTACGCGCCGGGATCCGGCACGCCCGCGAGCGTCCCCCGGCCGCGCTCTGCCTCGTCATCGTCGCGGTGAACGCGTTCTTCGGGTGCGCCTTCACCACCCAGCTCCCCGTCCGGGCGGCCGCGACCACTGACAACCCGGACCCGGTCTTCCCCGTGCTCGTGGCGCTGACCGGGCTGGGCTCGCTCCTCGGCATCCTCGTCGTGGCCCGCCTCTCCGAGCGCATCGCCACCGTGTGGCACGCCGCTGTCACCCTCGTTCTGCTCGGCCTGAGCAACGCCCTGCTCGGCGCCGCCACGACGGTGCCCGTGCTCGCGGCGGCCGCGCTGCTGTGCGGCACGTTCAGCATCGGCGCCATGGTGACCCTGCAGACGGTGGTCCAGAAGGTCGTCGACGACGCGCAGCGCGGCCGGGTGATGAGCCTCTACTTCCTCGGCTGGGGTGGCATGCCGTTCGGCGCCCTCCTGCTCGGCGGGCTGAGCACGTGGCTCGGCTCCACGACCGCGTTCCTGCTGTACGCCGCCGCATGCCTGGCCACGGCCGCCACCGTGCTCCTGTGGTTGCGTCGCGGACGCGCCGACCCCCTCCCCGCGACCTGACCTCCCCCGGCCCTCCCACCTCCTCAGGAGTTGTCGTGACCGACCAGTCCTCCCCGACCGCGCCCACGGCGGCACTGCCCGTGCCCGCCGACTTCGTCCACCGCGCCGGCGTCGCGCTCGTCACCGGCGGCACCGGCGGCCTCGGCCGGGTCATCGCCCGCGAGCTGGCGCGCCGAGGGTCGGCGGTGGCGATCACCTACCGCAGCGACGCCGACGCCGCCCGGCAGGTGCTCGACGAACTGCCGCCCGTCGCGTCCGGCACGCACTCGGCGCACCACCTCGATCTCACCGACGCCGAGGCCACCGCCGCGCTCGTGGCGCAGCTCACCGGACGCGGACCGCTGCACACGGTCGTGCACGCGGCCGGGCCGCACGTGCCCATGCGGCACCTGTCCACAGTGCGTCCCGAGCAGTTCGCCACGCAGGTCGCAAACGACACGACCGCCTTCTTCACGCTGGTCTCGGCCTGTCTCCCGGCCCTGCGGCAGAGCCGTGGCAACGTCGTGGCGATCACGACCGCGGCGACGACGCGCTATCCCGCCCGGGACGGCCTGTCCGCCGCGCCGAAGGCGGCGGTCGAGGCGCTCGTACGGGCCTTCGCCAACGAGGAGGGCCGCTTCGGCATCCGGTTCAACTGCGTCGGGCCGGGCATGCTCACCGACGGCATGGCCGAGCGGCTGATCTCCTCCGGTGACCTCGACGAGCGCGCCCTGGCCGTCGCCCGGTCCTCGACTCCACTGCGGCGGTTCGGCAGCGCCCTCGACATCGCCGAGGCCGCCTGCTTCCTGGCCAGCGACCGGGCCGGCTTCATCTCCGGGCAGAAGCTCGACGTCGACGGAGGCTTCGGTGTCTGAACCGTCGCGGTCCCTCCCGGTCGAGCTGGACGCGCTGCTCGCCGAGCGGGCCGTCGAACGGGCCCTGCTGCGCTATGCACGCGGGATCGACCGGATGGACCGGGACCTGGCCGCGAGCGCCTTCCACCGGGACGCCCGGATCACCCTCGGCGGGACCACCGCCGACCGGGACACGATGCTGGACACGGTCTTCGCGCTCGTGGCGCGGCGCACCATGACGATGCACTACCTGACGAACATCCTGGTCGAACTCGACCCGGCCGACCCGGACCGCGCCCGGGCCGAGACGTACGGCATCGCGTTGCAGCGCAGCACGTCCGAACCGCCCCGCGGCAACATCATCAGCGGGTTCCGCTACGTCGACCTGGTCACCCGGCGCGCGGGCGAGTGGCGCGTGCAGGAACGCCGCACCGTCTCCGAGTGGCAGCGGGTCGACGACCTCGCCGGCCAGTGGCCGATCCCCGAGGCGGCACTGCGGGGAGCCCGCGACGCCTCCGACCCGATCAGCAGCCCGTGGCCGCCCGACGGCCCGGCCGCGGAGGCCGGGCCGGACCCGGCCGGCGAGCCCGGGCGCCCCTGTGGGTGACCCGCGGCCGGGGGTCGGCGCCGACGCGCCGCGGCTCGGCTTCCGTACGGGCGACGTCGTCGTCGTGACCGGGGCCGGCAGCGGGATCGGCGCGGCGACCGCGGCAGCAGCCGCCGCCCAGGGACTCGTGGTGTCCGCCTGGGACCTCGACGCCGCCGCACTCACGACGGTGAGCGCCGCCGTCCGCGCGGCGGGCGGGGTGGTCGACCCGCACGTGGTCGACGTCGCCGACGAGGCGGCCGTGCGCGCGGCCCTCGCCGCGACTTGCTCGGCGTACGGGCCGGTGCGCCACCTGGTCAACAACGCCGGCCCGTCCTCGGCAACCGAACTCGACTTCGACCACGCCGTACGGCTGTGTGTCGGCAGCGTACGGTCGGTGACCCGGGCCTGGCTCGACCAGGCCCCGCCCGGGGCGACCCTCGTGAACACCGCCTCGGTCGCCGGCACCGTCGTGGGCACCGCCTCCGACTGGTACAGCGCGGCGAAGGCAGCGATCGTCGGCTACACCCGGCACCTGGCCGCGCACCGGGCCGACGTCGTACGGGCCAACGCGGTCGCACCCGGCATGGTGGACACCCCGAGGTTGCGGGGCTTCGCCGGGTCTCCGACGGGGCAGTCCGTGCTGGCCCGGGTGCCGAGCCACCGGATGGCCACACCGGACGAGATCGCCTGGCCGATCCTCTTCCTGCTCTCGCCGCTGGCCTCGTACGTCAACGGGGCGGTGCTCGTCGTCGACGGCGGGTGGACCGTCACGCAGTGAACGCGGCCGGTCAGCTCGGGTCGGTGCCCGGGCCGCCGAGCATCGCCCGCATCCCGCCGTGGTTGCCGGCGACGAGGGCGGCCCGGTCCGGGCCGGAGCGCCGCGCGGCGACCTCGGCCTGCTGGCGCACCACGTGCACCGGGCCGGCGCCCAGGGCCGCCAGCCCCTCGGCGGCGACGTCGGCCGGGTCGGCCGCGCCGGTCAGGTCGAGGCCGGCGCGCGCCATGGCGGGGGTGGCAGTGAGCCCGAGCACCAGGTGCAGCACGTCGACACCGACCTGCCGCAGCTCGAGCCAGAGGCCCTCGGTGAAGATCCGGGTGAAGGCCTTGGCGGCGGCGTAGACGCCGATGTCGGCGTGGCCGAGGTAGCCGGCCGAGGAGCCGACGACGAGGATGCCGCCGCGGCCGCGTGCGGCGAGCCGGGCGCCGAGCTCCCGGCAGAGTTCGAGCGGGCGGGTGACGTTGAGATCGATGACGGCCTGGATCCGGGCGAGGTTCGCCTCGACGAAGCGGCTGCGGTAGGTGTTCGCGCCCGCGTTGAGGACGAGCAGGCCGAGGTCGAGGTCGGCGACGGCCTCGACGATCCGGGCGGTCGCGTCCGCGTCGAGCAGGTCCAGGGCGAGCACGCGGCACGGGACCCCGTGCGCCCGGACCCGGTCGGCGGTCTCCCCGAGCGGCGCGGGCTTGCGGGCGACGAGCACGATGCCCAGGCCGGCCCGGGCCAGCTCCTCGGCGAACGCGGCGCCGACCCCCTCGGAACCGCCGACGACCAGGGCCCAGGGCCCGTAGCGCTCGAACAGTCCGGCGGTGGCCTCGCTCATGCCACGCGGTCCGTCGCCGTGGCGGGCTCGTCGAACCAGTCCCACTCCCAGGGTGTGATGGTGGCCAGGGGCCCGGTGAACAGCGGGGTGGCCGTGCCGGCGAGCGCCGTGGGCGGGGTCGCCGGCGGGTCCGCGGCCAGGGCCCGCGCGAACTCGACCGGGTCGGCTTCGAGGTAGGTGAGCCGGATCCGCACGACGGGTCCGTCGGGGCGGCTGCGGCTCGGGGCGCTGCGGAAGGTCCACACGCCCGCGACGCCGTCGCGCGCGAGCAGGTCGGGCACCTGCGTCTCGTGCTCGAACCGGGACAGGTCGGCCACGTCCGGGCACTGGGACGTCTCGACCCGGCTCACCTCGACGTACACCCCGCGGTGGGGCCGGAACGGCAGCGCGGCGAGGGTGACCAGGGCCCGGGGGGCGACGTGGCCCTGGACGGGCCGGAACATCCGGGTCATCGGCCGTTCGGTCCAGGCCAGCTCCGGACGCCGGCCCTGGTGGATCGCCCGGTCGCCGAGGTCCGTCCACTCGGCGACCGCGTCCGCGGCCGGCTCGGCGAACCAGTACATCGCCATGTACTGGCTGCCGGCGAGGGCGGGATCGGGGTAGCTGCCGAGCCGCTCGCACGCGGGCGTACGCACCCAGCGGTCGCCGTGCACGACGCCGGGCAGGGCGAGGTTCTCGGGGCGGTGGTCGAGCTGATGCCAGGCGTTGTAGTCGCGATGGCGGGCGGGGTCGGTCACCTTCGGAAACGAGAAGAAGGCTCGGGTGGCTGTCGCTGGGGTGCTGGGGAGCATCTCGGCCCTCTTCGCGGGTCGGGGCGCTGGTGACGCACGATCGGTCCGGTGTCGCCGCCGGGGCGCGGCCGGTGTTTCGAGCCTTGACCCTAGGGCAGCGCCGGTCATATGGTCAAGCAAGCGCTTGGTTGACACCGTTGTCCGCAAGAGGAGCCCCATGACCGGCAGTGACGCGGATTTCCGCGCCCGACTCGACGCTCTGATCGGCCTCACCGACCCGCCCCGCCGGGCCAAGGACGCGATCACCGAAGCGGCCATCCGCGTCTGGTGCGACGCCGTCGGCGACGAGAACCCCGCGTACCAGGACCCCCGGTGGGCCGCCCGCTCCGTCTGGGGCGGCATCGTGGCCCCGGCGACCTCGCTGAACATGTGGACCCTGCCGGGCAACAGGCGCGCTCACCGCCACGCCGAGAGCCTCGACCGGGTCAACGAGGTCCTCGCCACGCGCGGGTTCACCTCGGTGGCCGCGGTGCAGACGGAGCACACCTACGTACGCCCGCTGCGCCCCGGCGACCACCTGGAGCAGTTCCCCTCCATCGGCGCGGTCTCCCCCGAGAAGTCCACCCGGCTCGGCCGGGGCCACTTCGTCGACCTCGTCAGCGACTACCGCACCGTCGAGGGCGAGCCGGTCGGGCGCGTCGTCCTGCGGATGCTCCGCTGGAACCCGGCGACCCGGACCGAGGGCCCGGCGAGGTCAGGGGACCGCCTCGCCCGCCCGGTACGCCCGGCCGCCGCCCCGGTCGACCTGCCGCCGGCCGGCACCACCGGCACCCTGACCGCGCACCTGCAACCCGGCTACGCCGCCGCCCCCCTCGACGAGCGCCCCTACCTCGTCGGTAGCGCCGACCTCGCCGACGGGACCCGCTTCACCGGAGACGTCGCGTACCTGCGCCCCGACCTCGTGCACGACGGCATGCCGGTCGTCGTGGCGCATCGGCGCACCCGCGACGGGGCGATCCTGCCGGTGCTCACCGCCCCCCGGCCGCAACGCCGCACGAGCACCCGCACCGGGGCCGAGGTGAGCATCGGGCAACGCCTCGCGCCCTGGCCGATCCCGGTCACCCAGCTGTCCATCGCGGCGCTGGCGACCGCGACCTTCGACTTCAACGACGTGCACCTCGACCGCGACGCCGCCCTCGAACGAGGCGCCCGCGACGTCTACATGAACATCCTCGGCTCCAGCGCGCTGGTCAACTGCTACCTCACCGACTGGGCCGGACCGGAGGCTCGCGTCGTCGACTTCCGCACCCGCCTCGCCGCGCAGAACCACCCCGGCGACACCTGCACGCTCGACGGCGTCGTCACCGGCCTGCAGCCGGCGGACGGGGGAACGCACGTCACCGTCGACGTCCGCGGCACCAACAGCCTCGGCGACCACGTCATCGCCTCCGCCACCATCGCCCTGCCCTGAGAGGAATCGCGTGCTCGCCAGCTACGTCGTCGACTCCGGCTCCCCCGACAGCCTGCGCCTCGGCCAACTCGACGCCCCGGCGCCCGGCCCCGGTCACGTGCTCGTGCGGGTCCAGGCGGCAAGCCTGGACCGGGTCGACACCTACATCCGTCGCGGCACCCACGGGATGGCGGTCACCGGCCCGACCATCCTCGGCCGGGACGTCGCCGGCACCGTCGTGCGGACCGGTCCGGGCGTCACCGGCTTCACCGCCGGCGACGCGGTCGTCGGGCTGACCACCGGCGCCCACGCGGAGTACGCCGTCGTCCCGGCCACGCACTGCTTCCCGCGACCGGCCGCGCTCGACGCCGTCCACGCCGCGGCGGTGCCCACCGCCGGACGCACCGCCTACGACGCGGTCGTCAACCTCGCCGGCGTACGCCCCGGCGACCGGGTCCTCGTCGTCGCCGCCGCGGGCGCGGTCGGCACCTTCGCCGTCCAGTACGCCCACCACCTGGGCGCGCGCGTCTTCGGCACCAGCGCCCCGGCGAAGGCCGACGCGGTACGCGCTCTCGGCGCGCTCGACGTCGTGGACCACTACCGCCCCGACGTCGTCGAGTCCCTGCGCGCCGCGCTGCCCGGCGGCGAGGTGGACGTCATCGTCGAGTCGGTCGGCGGCACCCTCTGGTCCGACGTGCTCAAGGTCCTCGCCCCCGGCGGCCGGCTGGTCACCTGCGGCGTCACCGCCGACAGCCACGCCCACCTGCACCTGGGTCGCCTCATGGTCAAGGGCTGGACGCTGCGCGGCATCGGCCGGCCCGGGCCCGAGGCGGTGGCCTGCCAGCTACGCGAGGCGCTCACCCTCTCGGCCGTGACCGCCGCCCCCGCGATCGCCGCGACGTACCCGCTCGAGCAGGCCACTGTCGCGCACGACCGGCTGGAGGCGTCCGAGTTCGTCGGGCGGATCGTCCTCACCACCGGCTGAGCCGCTCAGGCGAGCGGCTCCCCCGAGACGGCGGTCAGGACGACGAGCGGGATCTGCCGCCCGAAGCCGGCGGCCCGTTCGGCGTAGCGTCCCACGTTCGGCTTGCGCGCCACGACGTGCGCGAACAGCTCCGGGTCGCGCTCGCCGTCGGTCACCCGCGCCCGCACCGGGACCGTCCTGCGCCGCAGGACGATCCAGCACAGTTCGTGGTGACGCGCGTTGACCACCCAGGCGGGGTCCTTGGGGCCGCCGCCCTTGGAGCCGACGACCACCAGATCCTTCCCGTACGGCACGTAGGGCAGCGCCGCGTCGCGCAGTTCCCCGGAGCGACGGCCCACAGTCGTCAGCAGCAGCGTCGGGTGGTACGGGAACCTGCCCGCCAGCGCGTACTGCAACGACACGAGCGAGAACCCGGTCCGTCGCACGAGGAACCGGTCGAACGCCATCCCGCGCGGCCCGCGGATGACGATCAGCCACGACCGGCCGTACGAGGCGAACGACCTCGTCTCCGCGCCGATCCGTCGGCTCACCGCGCACGCGCCAGCAGCGGCGACAGCGTCTCGGCGACG
This sequence comes from Micromonospora sp. C41, assembly GCF_018070485.1. Lineage (NCBI taxonomy): Bacteria > Bacillati > Actinomycetota > Actinomycetes > Micromonosporales > Micromonosporaceae > Micromonospora > Micromonospora sp. C41. The sequence goes on from NZ_JAGPXP010000011.1 coordinate 69,343, forward strand.
TCGGCGACGTCGTCGATGCCCCGGACCACCTCGACGAGCCGCTCCTGCGTGTCCGCGTCGAGGATCCCGTCGCAGAACGAGGCCAGCTTGCCGGTCACGAAGTCCCAGTCCGCCCGCGTCGTGTCGTCCCACGGGTCGCCCTGGGCGAAGTCCGACTCGACCACGTACTCCCGGCCGCCGGCCCGGATCGTCAGCGCGCCCCGCGTCCGGCGGATCTGGCCGCCCGGGTGTTCCCTGAGGTCGGCCTCCCACTCCGCGTCGAGCACCGGGTCGGGCGCCGTCGTGATCCGGCGCGCCAGGTCCCACACCGCCGGGTCGGCCAGCCGCTCGGGGTCGTACCACTGCGGTCCCGGTGCGTGCCCGAGCAACGCCAGCGCCGCGGCGTACGGCATGTTGAAGGCGCCGTCCAGCGGCGCGACGGCGGTGTCCGGGATCTGCGGGGCCGGCTCCCGGAACTGCAACGTCCGGTAGGCCGCCGGGCTCAGCCGGATCTCCATGGACTCGATCTGCGACACCGGCACCCCGTGGGTGCCCGGGAACGCGCGGATCGCGTCGAGCGCCGCGTGGGTGAAACGGCACGTCGGGTACGGCTTGAGCGACGTCTCGGTGATCCACCACTTCGACCCCAGGCCGGCGACCATCTCGTGCCGCTCGCCGCCGAGGAAGCCCATCGCCTCGATGAAGCCCGGGGTGCGGTCCAGCACGTCCAGGTCGCCGGTGTAGCCCTCCTCGGCCAGCGCCGCGCCGAGCATCCCGGCGTGCGCGATCGCGCCGTACGGGCCGTACTTGAACGCGTTGAACGAGCGCCGCTCGGCCATGTAGGAGTTCTTCGCCGGCGGGGCCAGCCAGGCGACCAGGCCGAGCGCGTGGGTCAGCCGCTCCGGCTCCCAGCCGCCGACGACAGCGCACGCCGCGGCCGCGCCCATCGAGGCGTACCCGTGCGACGACAGCGGCGACCAGCGGAACTGGCCGTCCTCGAAGGCCATGAGCGAGGTCGACAGGTTCAGCCGCGCGTTGATCTCGAACGCGATGATGCTCGCGCGCAGCAGGCTCGCCCCGTCGGCGTGCAGCCGCTCGGCCTCCGCCAGACCGGCCGCGACGCCGAAAACCGCGAAGTGCGCCGAGTTGAAGAACGTGTCGTCGGCGTCCAGCGCGTTCATCATGTCCGCGTTGGCGTGCGCGGCGTTGATCGCCGCGACCCGCTGCTCCAGCCCGAACACCGTCGCCTCGGCCGGGCCGCCGAACCGGGCGGCGACCCGCTGGACCATGCGGCTGCGCCGCAACCGCACCGCCGCCAGCCCGCAGACGAGCGAGTCGAGCAGGACGAGCTTGCCGTAGTCGCGTACCGACTCGGGGATCTCCTCGTCGCGCGTGGTCGCGAACCGCGCCAGCAGCTGCGTCCGGGTCGGTTCCGTCGTTCCGGTCACCGTTCAGCCCACCCTTCCGGGCGCGACGAGCCGGTTGCCCTGCGCGTCGCGCGGCAGCGGCACGGGGATCGCCGCGAGCAGCTTCTTCGTATACTCCTGCCGCGGGTTGGCGAAGATCTGGTCCGTGGTGTCCGTCTCCACCACCTCACCTGCGGCCATCACCATGACCCGGTCGGCGATGACCTCGACGAGGGCCAGGTCGTGACAGACGAACAGGTACGCCAGACCCAGCTCCTCCTGCAGGTCCCGGAGCAGGTTGAGCACCTGCGCCCGGACCGACACGTCGAGCGCCGCGACCGGCTCGTCGCACACGATGAGGCTCGGCTTCATCGTCAGCGCCCGGGCGATCGCGACCCGCTGCAACTGCCCGCCGGACAGCTCGGCCGGGTACCGCTCCAGGTAGCGCGAGCCGATGCCGACCTTGTCGAGCAGCTCGACGGCTTCCTTCTCCCGCGTGGCCCGGTCCTTGTCGGTGTGCACGAGGAGAGGTTCGGCGACCGCGTCCCTGATCGTCATCCGCGGGTCGAGCGAGCTGTACGGATCCTGGAAGATCATCTGCATCCGCTGGCGCAGCGCGCGCAGTTGCTTCGGCTTCGTGGCCAGTACGTCGATCCCGTCGAAGGTCACCGAGCCGGAGTCCGGCTCGATGAGGCGCAGCACCATGCGCCCGACCGTCGACTTGCCCGCGCCGGACTCGCCGACGACGGCGAGGCACTCTCCGCGCTCCAGGGTGAAGCTCACCCCCTTGACCGCGTCCAACCATTTCGTACGCCGGCCTAGCCAGTCCCGGCCGGCGCTGAACGACTTCGTGAGGTTCTCGACTTCGAGCAGGCTCATCAGACCGTCACTCCATCCAGAGAGAGCTCCGCGGCCCGCACGCACCGCGCATGGTGCTCGGCGGCGCCGTCGAGACGGACCAGGCCGGGGTGGGCCACGTCGCACCGGCCCGGCACGGCGAACTCGCACCGGCTGCTGAACCGGCACCCGTGCGGCCAGGCGCCCGGCGCCGGGATGCCACCGGGGATCGCGCGCAACCGCCGGTCGGTGCTCAGGCCCGGCTTCGGGATCGAGCCGATCAGGCCGGACGTGTAGGGGTGCCGCGGGTGGAAGAACAACTGCTCCGAGGGCGCGTTCTCGGCCACCTCGCCGGCGTACATGACCACGACGTCCCGGCACAGCTCGGCCACCACCGCGAGGTCGTGGCTGACGAACAGCAGCGCCACCCCGGTCTGCTCCTGCAGGTCGCGCAGCAGTTCGAGGATCCGTTCCTGCACCGTCACGTCGAGCGCCGTCGTCGGCTCGTCGGCGATGAGCAGGCGCGGGTTGCACGCCATGACCATCGCGATCATGACGCGCTGGCACATGCCGCCGGAGAACGCGTGCGGGTAGTCGTCGATCCGCTGCGCCGCCCGCGGGATCTGCACCATGTCGAGCATCTCGACGGCACGGGCCCGGGCTTGCTTGCGGTTCATGCCCAGGTGCTTGCGCACCGACTCGGCGATCTGGTCCCCAACCGTGTACGCCGGGTTGAGGCTGCGGATCGGCTGCTGGAAGATCATGCCCATGCCCGGGCCGCGCAGGTCCCGCCACTGCTTCTGGGTGCCCGCGGTGAGATCCACGCCGTCGAAGACGATCCGGCCCGAGGCGATCCGTCCTCCGGTCGCCCCGGTCAGGCCCATCACCGCGATGGAGGTCACCGTCTTGCCCGACCCGGACTCGCCGACCAGGGCCATCGAACCGCCCGGCTTGAGCGAGAACGAGACGTCCTGGACGGTCGTCTGCCAGCCGCCCGAGGGCGAGGGGAACTCGACGCTCAGGTTCTCCACGCGCAGCAGGTCCGCCGTTCCGCCGGTGGCGTCGGTCCTGGTGCCGGCGGGCGCCGTTTCACGTGCCATGTCAGCTCCTGGTGGTTGCCGGACGGTCAGTTGCCCGAGCGGGTGCGCACGAGGGCGCGACGGACGCCGTCACCGACGTAGGTGAAGGCGAGGACGGCGAGGAAGATCATCACGCCGGGCGGCCACACGAGGTACGGCGCGAGGCGCATGTTCGACGAGGCGGTCGAGAGCATCGAGCCCCAGCTGGCCGCGGGGGCCTGGACGCCCAGCCCGAGGAAGCTCAGGCTCGCCTCGGCCGCGACGGCGGTACCAAGCGACACCGAGATGACGAGGATGATCGGCGGCAGCACGTTGGGCAGCACGTGCCGCACCGCGATCCGCAGGGTGCTGCAGCCCAGGGCGATCGAGGCCTCGATGTAGGTCTCGTGCCGCACGTCCATCGTGCCGGCGCGGGCCACCCGGAAGAAGCGCGGGGCCATGACCAGGCCGATGGCGAGCATCGCGTTGGTGATGCCGGCGCCGAGGACCGCGACGATGGTGATGGCCAGCACGAGCGACGGGGCGCTCATCAGCGCGTCCATGATGCGGGTCAGGATCGCGTCGACCCAGCCGCCGCGGTAGCCCGCGATCATGCCGAGCGGCAGACCGAGGACGAGCGCGACGGCCGCGGCCTGCAGCGCCGCCCACAGCGAGACCCGCGCGCCGAAGATGAGCCGGCTCAGCACGTCCCGGCCGTAGTCGTCGGTCCCCAGCCAGTGCTCGGCGTTCGGCGGCCGGAGCCGCAGCAACAGGTTCTGCACGTCGGGGTCGTACGGTGCCAGGGCCGGGGCGAAGATCGCGATGAAGGTCAGCACGAGCAGGAAGACGCCGGCCGCGATCGTCGCGGGGCGGCGCACGATGCTCTTGAGGATGCCGGGGGCGGCGACCGGCTCCGGTTCGCCCGTGCCGATGGCCGCCGCCGGCACCTCGGCTAGGCCCGAGTCGTTCCCCGGCGCCGGAGCCGAGGGGGTCTGGTTGGCGCTCATGACCGCACCTTCGGGTTGAAGTAGCCGTAGGAGATGTCGACGATGAGGTTGACGAGCACGACGACAGTCGTGCTGAACAGGACGAAGCCGAGCAGCACCGGGATGTCACGGCCCTGCACCGCCTCGATCGCGGTACGACCGAGGCCCGGCATGTTGTAGATCATCTCGATGGTCACCGACCCGGCGAGGACCTCCGCGACGCGGAAGCCGAGGACGGTGACGACGGGGATGCATGCGTTCTTCAGGGAGTGCTTGAACACCACGCTGGATCGCGACAGTCCCTTGGCCTCGGCGTTGAGGACGTAGTCGGACTTCATGACCTGCCCGAGCGCCGAGCGGAGTTGCAGGGTCACCTCGGCCGCGGGTAGCAGGCCGAGGGCGATGCCCGGCAGGACGAGGTGCGACAGCCACGGCCAGAAGCCGTCGGCCAGCGGCTGGTAGCCGAACGCCGGAAACATCTGCAGGCCCACCGCGAAGACCGAGGCGAGCACGAGGCCGAACCAGAAGCCCGGGATGGCGATCGCGATCGAGGCGAGCCCGTTGACGAACCGGTCGACGATGCCACCGGAGCGCAGCGTGGCCACGAGGGCGAGGGTGGCCCCGAGCACGACGGCGAAGATCATCGCGACGAGCACCAGCGACATCGTCGTGGCCATTCGCCGCGTCAGCAGCTCGATGACTGTCTGATCGGACAGGAAGGACGTGCCGAGGTCGCCGCGCAGGACGTCGCCGACCCACATGGCGTAGCGCACCAGGACCGGAGCGTTGAGGTTGAGTTCCTCGCGGATCGCCTCGACACGTTCCGGGGTCGGCTCGTCGCCGGCCAGGACGACGGCCGGGTCGCCCGGAGCGAGTTCGATCAGGGCGAAGACGAGCAGCGGGACGACGAACAGCAGGGGTATTGCCGCGAGCAAGCGCCTGCTGGCGTAGCGGATCATGTCCTACCTCGACTCTGAGCGTGTGCCTGGGACTGCGCCTCGCACGGCCTGGTGCCGGCAAGGCCGGTGGTGTCGCCGCCGGCCCCCGCCGCAGCGGGTGGTCCGGCGGCGACGCCACCGGTGGTCAGGAGCGACCGGTTACTTCTTGACGGCGATGTGGCGCAGGTCCCAGATGCCGATGTTCGACATCGGGATGTTGTCGGTGCCGACGATGTTCGCCTTCGAGACGTTCGCGTTGGTCTGGTTGCACAGCGGCACGAACCAGGCCTGCTCGAGCGTCGTCTTCCAGATGTCCTGGTACAGCGGGGCCCGCTTGTCCATCGGCAGCGTGGGGTTGGCGGCCTCGGCCGCCTTGCCCGCGATGAGCGAGGGGTCCGCGGCGAGCTTGTACGTGTTCAGCATGTAGGTGTTCACCGTCGCCGCCGGGTCGGCCTTCGGGCTCCACGACGTGCCGACCATCAGCTCGAAGTCGCCGGCGATGAAGCGCGGCTCGTTCTCGGTGTTGGGCACGGGGTTGAGCGTCGCGTCGACGCCGGCGGCCCGCAGGGACGCCTGCACGACGTTTGCCGGCTGCTCGGCGTTCGTGCCCGCGGCGAAGGTGACCGACACCTTGGCGCCGCCGGCCTGCTGCACGAGGGCCTTGGCCTTGTCCACGCTGAACTCGTACGGGTAGGTGTAGCTCGGGATGCGGCTCGGGTCCGTCTCCGGCACGACCTGGCGGGTCGGCGTGCAGTAGCCGCTGAAGAGCGCGCTGATCGCCTCCGGGTCGACCGCGTGGGCGATCGCCTGGCGGACCTCCGGCTTGACGAGGTCGCCCTTGTTGGCGCGCAGGTAGATGCCGACGACGTTCTTGAACTTCACCTGGTGCTGCTGGAGACCGCTGCCCGGGGTGACGATCTTCTCCACCGTGGCGATCTCGCCGGCCGAGCTGAGCGGGGCCAGGTCGACCTGGCCGCTCTGCAGGCCGTTGAGGCGGGCGGCGGCGTCGGGCACCCGCTGCAGCTCGATGCCGCCGAGACGGCCGACGTTCGGGTCCCAGTAGTTGTCGGCCCGCTTGAGGACGAGCTTCTCCTGGGGGACGAGCTGGGTGGCGATGTACGGGCCGGACCCGGCGGTGCCGGGATTGTTCTTGATGTCGGCGCCGTCCTTGATCGCCTTCGGGCTGACCATCATGCCGGCCGTGCCGGTGAAGGACGCGGGCAGCTGGACGCCCTTGCCCTTGACCAGCTTGAGGCGCGCGGTCGTCGCGTCGACGACCTCGACCGACTCGATGTCGGCGAGGTCGCTCTTGAGGGTCGAGCCCTCGAGCGTCTTGCCGCGCTCGATGTTGACCTTGACGGCCTCGGCGTCGAACGGCGTGCCGTCGTGGAACTTCACGTCGTCCCGGAGCTTGAGTTCCAGGACGCTGCCGTCCTCGACGAAGTTCCACTCCTTGGCCAGGCCCGGCACGATCTTGTCGTCCTTGTCCAGCATGGTCAGCCGGTCCCAGACGAGGAACAGGTAGCCCCACGCGCCGTAGCTCGTCTGCAGGGCCGGGTCGAGGTCGCGCAACGGACCCGCCGACGCGAACTTGAGCACTGCCGACGTGTCGATCTCGCCCTGCGCTGCGCTGCTGCCGCTGCCGGAGTTGTCCGGCGAGCTGCAGCCGGCCAGGGCGAGAGCCCCGATGCTGATCAACGCGACCACACGTTTGCGGGCCGTTATGGTGACGCCCATTCTCATCCTTCCTAAACACGAGCCGAGTCGTTCCGGCTGATCAGAGGTGGTGTTGTCCCTTCCGGCCGCTGCCGGGTGGGATCCGTGGGTCGCTGACGGCCTTCGGAGCTGTGGTGGTGGCCGGCGTCTCAGCCCTCCGCGGAGAGGATCAGTGCACTGGTGGGAACGCCGACGCCCGCCGTCACCAGGACGTTGCGGACGCCGTCGGGCTGGTTGGTCGAGGTGCCCCGGACGAGGCGGACGCCCTCCGCGACACCGTTCGTGCCGTGCAGGTAGGCCTCGCCGATCTGGCCGCCGTGGGTGTTCGTCGGCAGCGAGCCGGTGACCTCCAGGTTGCCGTCGGCGATGAAGTCCTTGGCCTCACCGCGACCGCAGAAGCCGTACTCCTCGAGCTGGTTGAGCACGTACGGCGTGAAGTGGTCGTAGAGGATCGCCGCGTCCATGTCGGCGGGACCGAGCCCCGACTGGGCCCACAACTGCCGGGCGCAGAGCTCGACCTCGGGGATCCGGGTCAGGTCCTCGCGGTAGTAGCTGACCATCTGGTACTGGTCCGGTCCCAGGCCCTGGGCCGCGCCCCGGATGTAGACCGGGGTGACGGGCAGGTCCTTGGCGCGTTCGGCGCTGACGACGACCATCGCCTGGCCGCCGTCGGTCTCCTGGCAGCAGTCGAACAGGTGCAGCGGCTCGGCGATCCAGCGCGAGGCCTGGTGCTCCTCGAGCGTGAGCGGCTTGCCGTAGAACCACGCCCTGGGGTTGTTCGCGGCGTGCTTGCGGGCGAGCACCGCCACCCGGCCGTAGTCCTCGCTGGTCGCGCCGTACGTGTGCATGTAGCGGCGGGCGAACATCGCGGTGTGCTGGGCCGGGGTGAGCAGGCCGTACGGGTTGACCCAGGAGCGGTACTCGTTGTCCGAGGTGGCCTGGGTCTTCGCCGGCGGAGGTCCCTGCCCGAAGCGGACGCCGGAGCGCTCGTTGAAGGCGCGGTACGCCACGACGACGTCGGCGATCCCGCTCGCGACGGCCATGGCGGCCTGCTGGACGGGTGCGCAGGCGCCGCCGCCGCCGTAGGGGATCCGGGAGAAGAACTTCAGCTCGGGGATGCCCAGGCTGCGGGCGACCATGTTCTCCGGGTTGGTCTCCATGGTGAAGGTCGTCATGCCGTCGACGTCGGCTGGGCTGAGGCCCGCGTCGGCCAGGGCGGCCGAGACGGCCTCGACGGCCAGCTGCAGCTCGCTGCGGCCGGAGTTCTTCGAGAACTCCGTCGCGCCGATGCCGACGACAGCGGTGCGACCCGACAGGAAGGTGGACGTCACGTCACTGCTCCGATCCGCGGGGCAGGCGCACTGTCACCTCGGAGACGACGTGCCCGCCCTTGCTGTTCATGCCACGCACCGCGACGCGCACGGTGTCCTCCTCGACGCCGACGACCTCACCGGTCAGCCGCATCACGTCACCCGGGAAGTTCGGCACCCCGAGGCGGGTGCTCAGGCGCACCATGCGCGCGGCGGGGCCGGCCCAGTCGGTGACGTAGCGGCCGACGAGCCCGTTGGTGTGGTTGATGCTCATGTACGTGTCGGGGGTGCCGCGACGCTGGGCCTGGGCCGGGTCGTGGTGCACGTCCTCGTAGTCGCGGGTCGCGAGCGCGCCGGCGACGATGACGGTCCGGGTCAGCGGGATCTCCAGCTCCGGCAGCGTGTCGCCGGGGCTCACCTGCTCGATGGTGATCTGCGTGCTCACAGCTGCTCCCCCTCGCCCACGAGGTCCGCGAGCTGCTGCAGGTGCCAGGCTCCGGAGCCGGCGGTGTTGGCAAGCTGCGTGGTCCAGAGCATGTAACGGTGGATCGGATAGGTGACGTCGGCGCCCATGCCGCCGTGCACGTGCTGCACGGTGCGCGCGACGCGGTCGCCCGCCTCGGCGGCCCAGTACTTCGCGACGTGCACCGCCGCCCGGGACGGCCGCCCGGTCGTCTCGCGCCAGAGCGCGTTGAGGTAGGTGACCTCCATCGCCTCGGTGTCGATGTGGCAGTCGGCGAGCTGGTGGGCGACGGCCTGGAAGGTCGCGATCGGCACACCGAACTGCTCACGGCCCGAGGTATAGTCGGCGGCCTGGCGTACGGCGGCCTGGCTGACGCCGCTCTGCAGAGCCGCCACCGCGGTCCAGACCTGGCGCAGCAGCCAGTCGAGCCGGTCCTCCTCGGGACCCTCGGCGAGCAGCGCCGCGGCGGCGTCCTCGAAGTGAACGTCGGAGGCGAGTCCACGGTCGGTGCGCTCGAAGGTGTCCCGGCGTACCCCGGGTCCGGCGGTCGGCACGAGGTACAGCCCGACCGCGCCCGCCTCGTCGGTGGCCGGGACGACGATCGCGTCGGCGAGGTGCGCCGAGCGGACGCCGACGGCGGTGCCGCTCAGGGTGACCCCGTCACCGCCGGGCTCGGCGCCGGACCGCGCGCGGACGCGGGCGCCGTACGGCCGGGCGTCGGTCAGGTCGTCGACGGCCACGGTGAGGACCGCGTCTCCGGCGGCCACGCGGGGCAGCCACTCGGCCTGTTGCTTGGCGTTGCCGTAGCGCAGCAGCGGCAGGACGCCGCCGACGAGGGTCTCCCACAGCGGGACGGTGCCGAGCGTGCGGCCCTGTTCGACGAAGACCCCGGCGATCTCCCACAGGCCCAGCCCGGCGCCGCCGTGCTCCTCGGGCACGGGCAGCCCGAGGATGCCGGACTCGGCCAGGTCGCGGTACAGGACGCGGTCGAAGCGGTCCGGCCCGGCCTCGATGTCGAAGAGCCGCTGCGGGTCGCCGTTGCGCGAGAACACGTCGCGCGCCAGGTCGTTGACCGTGACCTGTTCCTCGGCGAGCTGGAAGTCCATCAGTTCCCTTCCTCTTCTGTGGGCTCCGATGCGGAGGTCGCGGCCCGGAAACGCGGCAGCGTGAGGTTCTCGTCGTAGTCGAGCCAGTCGACCTGCACGGGCATGCCGATCTCGACCTCGCCGGCGTCCCCGACGAAGTCGGCGACCAGACGGGTGCCCTCTTCGAGGTCGACGAGCACGACGGTGAGCGGGTAGTCGTACCCGGGCGCCTTCGGGTGGTGGCTGACGACGTAGCTGTGCACGGTGCCCCGGCCGCTCGCCTCCACCTCGTGCCACGCGTACGAGTGGCAGGACGGGCAGATCGGGCCGGGCGGGTGGCGCAGCGTGCCGCAGTCGGTGCAGGCCTGGATGACGAGGCGACGCTGCGCGGCGGCGGCGAACCAGAACGCGTTGTCGCGCAGGATGAACGGCTTGTGCCGCAGCGCCGGGTCGGCGGCGGCCGGCGCCGCGGGCTTGGCGCCGGACGGGTCGAAGCGCAGGATGCGGAAGCGCTGGCGGGCCACGACCTCGTCGTTCTGGTCGGTGTAGGTGCGCAGCGTCGTGATGAAGTGGCCGGTGCCCAGGCCGGTGGTCTTGCGCGGGGAGACGTCCTCGATGACAGTGGTCATCTTGATCTCGTCGCCCAGGCGCAGCTCGCGCACGTACTCGTGCTCGTCGTTCGTCGCGACGACCCCGACGAAGCCGGCGTCGGCGAGCAGCGCGAGCAGCCGGGCCATCGGGGTGTCCGGCGCGGCGCCCGCGGCGGCGGCCGTGTGGGCCTTGTAGCCGACCATGAGCCAGGTGGACAGCATCGGCGGCGGGGCGACGACGCCCTCGCGGCCGGTGTCCCGGGCGGCCCGGTCGTCGACGTAGACGGGGTTCTCGTCGCCCATCGCCTCGACGAAGTGCCGGATCATCGCCTGGTTGACGGCGTCCTGGGCGTAGCGGGTGGGCGTGGCCTCGAGGCCGACGAACTCGCGCAGACGGGCGAGGAAGGCGTCCTGGTCGGTGGCTTCGGAGGCGGGGGCCTGCGTCGTGGTGCTCATGCGGAACGCCCCTTCCTCGGCATGCCGAGACCGGCGACCGCGATCATGTCGCGCAGCACCTCGTTGGTGCCGCCGCCGAAGGTGTTGATGTAGGAGCCGCGGGTGTACGCCTCCAGCTGTCCGCCGAGGACGGCGTCCGGCGCGCCGGCGCGCCGGGTCGCGCGGGGACCGACGACGGAGACGAGGTTGCGGCAGACCCGGTCGTGGGTCTCCGTGCCGTAGACCTTGGCGACCGACGCGGCGGCGGGCGCCGGGTTCTGGCCCTCCCCCACGACGGCGATCTTCCAGTTGAGCAGGCGCATCGCGGTCAGCTCGGCGTAGTCGCGGGCCAGTTCCGTGCGCACCCACGGCTTGTCCAGGACGCGGTTGCCGTCGGCGTCGGGCTCGGCGGCCCACGCGGCGACGTCGGTCCACAGCTGCTCGGTGCGCCCGCCCATCGCGGCCAGGCCCACCCGCTCGTGACCGAGCTGGCCGGTGATGAGGCGCCAGCCGCCGTTGACCTCGCCGACGAGGGCTTCGGGGCCGACGCGTACGTCCTCGTAGTAGGAGGCGTTGGTGTGGGTGATGCCGCTGGTGGCGATCGGCGTGCAGCTGAAGCCCGGGTCCGACGTCGGCACGATGAGGATGGTGATGCCCTTGTGCTTCGGGGCGGCGGGGTCGGTGCGCACGGCCATCCAGACGAAGTCGGCCTGGCTGACACCGCTGGTGAACACCTTCTGGCCGTTGATGACCCAGCCACCGTCGGGCGTCGCCTCGGCCCGGGCGCTCAGCGAGGCGAGGTCGGTGCCGGAGCCCGGCTCGCTGTAGCCGATGGCGAAGATGACGTCGCCGGTCAGCATGCCCGGCAGGTAGGTGCGCTTCTGCTCCTCGGTGCCGTAGCGCATCAGCATCGGGCCGATGTTGTTGATGGTGACGAAGGGGAACGGTGCCTGGGCGCGGTTGATCTCGTCGAAGAGGATGTACTGGTCGATCGCCGGGCGGCCCTGGCCGCCGTACTCCGTGGGCCAGCCGAGTCCGAGCAGGCCGTCCTTGCCGATCTGACGGATGATCTCGCGGTAGGCCGGGCGGTCCTCGTTGGTGCCGCCGAGCGCCTCGCGGACCTCGGGCGTGAGCAGGCGCGCGAAGTAGGCTCGCAGCTCCCTGCTCAGCTCTCGCTGCTCGGGCGTGTACTCCAGGTACATGGATGTTCCTCATTCTCGGGGCGTGGGCGCCAGTCGGTGTGCCGGGCGGGCCGGCAGGTCAGGTGGCCGGCAGGAGCGCGGCACGTCCGTTGTCGGCGAACTGCTTCTCGAGGTCCCGGACGTCCGCCTCGGTCAGCGGGCGGTACGCGGTGGACGCGCCGTCGCGGACCCAGACGGGGTCGGTCGTGACCCAGGCGGTACGGCGCAGGATCTGCTTGGCGACCTTGCCGTTGCCGGTGCTGGGGATCTGGTCGACGATCCGCACGAAGCGGGGCCGCCACTTGGTGCCGAGGTCGGCCTGCTCGTCGAGGAAGGCGGTGAACGCCTCGGGGTCGAAGGTGGCGCCGCTGCGCAGCTGGATCACGCACATGACCTGGTCGCCGGTACGCGGGTCGGGCACGGCGAAGACGGGGGCGACCGCCACCCGGTCCCAGCGCTCGATGATCCGCTCGGCGGGGCCGGCCGCGAAGTTCTCGCTGTCGACGCGGATCCAGTCCGAGGAGCGGCCGGCGAAGTAGAAGTAGCCGTCGGCGTCGCGGTAGGCCAGGTCCCCGGACCAGAAGTCCTCGCCGCGGACCCGCTCGGCGGCGGCCTCGGGGTTCTTGTAGTAGCCCTCGAACTTCGCCGCCATGCCGACGCCGACGAGCTGGCCGATGGCCTCGTCGGCGTTGAGCAGCCGCCCGGTCCCGTCGAGCCGGGCCGGCGGGCACTCCAGCCCGGTCTCCTCGTTCATGACCTTGATCTCGGCGCCGGCGACGGCCACACCGAGCGCCTCGGCGGGCGTCTCAGGGGTGCGGTTGATCCGCATGACGCCCTCGCTGGAGCCGTAGCCCTCGGAGATGACGACACCGAAGCGCTCGGCGAAGCGGGCGATGTCGGCGGCCGAGGCCTCGGTTCCGACGGCGCGCCGCAGCGTGCTCGTCGCGTCGCGGGGGTCGACCGGCCGGGCCAGGATGTAGGCCAGTGCCCGGCCGACGTAGTTGAAGTAGGTGACGCCGTGCTCGTGCACGTCGCGTACGAAGCCGGACGCGGAGAACCTGCGGACCATGCAGATCGTCGCGCCGCAGACCATGGCGGGGCCGAGGTTGAGCATGACGGCGTTGCCGTGGAACAGCGGCATCGCCAGGTAGCTGACCGAGTCGCGGGTCAGCTCGGTGCGGGCCAGCAGCGCCTCGGAGACCGCGGCGAGGCGCCCGTGGGAGCAGATGACCGCCTTAGGGGCGCCGGTCGAGCCGGAGGAGAACATGAGCAGCAGGTTGGCGCGCGGGTCGACCTCGTCGGTGGGTACCGGCGCGCCGGCGTGCCGGGCCAGCCAGGCGGCGTACTCCGGGGAGTCGATGTTGCGCACCTGCCCGGCGGGGATGCCCAGGTCGAGCCCGTCGACGAGGCCGGCGAGGCGGTCCTCGGTGAGGAGCAGGTCGGTGTCGGTGTGCCGCACGTCGTGGGCCAGCTCGGCGCCACGCCGGGTCGGGTTGATCCCGACCACTGTGGCGCCGGCCAGCGCGGCGGCACAGATCCAGTACACGTAGTCGGGGGTGTTCTCCAGGAGCAGCCCGATGTGCAGTGGCCTGCCGTCGGGCCGGGGCACGTCGTCCAGTGCCGCGGCCCGGTCGGCGGCCTCCTGCACGATCCGGCCCCAGGTGATGGTGCGGCCTTCGAAGAGCAGGCCGGGGTGGTCGTCGCCCGTGCGTGCCCGCACGATGTCGGCGAAGACGGCGGGTCCCGAGTTTCGGGCCACCGGGGCCTGAGTCGTCATTGACGTTTGCTCCGTCTCGTCCGTCGTCAAATGCGAATCACCAAACAAGCAAGCGCTTGGTCGAAGCGTAGAGTGAGGCTTGCCGCAGGTCAAGGCCTTGACAACGCTTCCCATGGGCTGCTCGCGGCGAGCGCCGAGCGCACCCGGTCGGTGTCCTCACCACGCCGGCGCGGGGCCCGTGGGACCCCCGCGGGTGTACGCGAGAAACGGGGCGTCGGGGCCGGCTGGGCGACCCCCTCGACCTCGACGACGGCGCCCCGGGCCCGCATCTGCGGGTGCTCGGCCGACTCGGCGATGTCCAGCACCGGATGCACGCACGCGTCGACGCCCTCGAAGACGCCGGTCCACTCCCGCCGGGTGCGGCCGGCGAAGACCGACGCGATCCGCTCGGCCCAGCCGGCCCACCCCGACTCGTCGAACTGCGCCGGCCCGTCCTCCGGATCGAGGCCGAGGGTACGCAGGAACGTGCGGTAGAACTTCGCCTCGATGGCCGCCACGGACATGAACCTGTCGTCGGCGGTGCGGTACACCCGGTAGAAGTGCGCCCCGCCGTCGAGGTAGTTCGTGCCACGGGTGAGGTTCCAGGCGCCCCGCGCGAGCATCGAGTGGATGACGACGGTGAGCAGCGCGCTGCCCTCGAGCATCGAGGCGTCCACGACCTGCCCACGCCCGGAGGAGACACGCTCCTGCAGTGCGGCCAGCACGCCGAAGGCCAGCATCATGCCGCCGCCGGCGAAGTCGGCCAGATACATCGGCGGTACGACGGGGCCGGTGTCGGGCAGGCCGATCGTGTCGAGCACCCCGGAGACGGCGATGTAGTTGAGGTCGTGCCCGGCGGCCGCGGCGAGAGGGCCGTCCTGGCCCCAGCCGGTCATCCGCGCCACGACCAGGCGCGGGTACCGCTCGGTGAGTTCGGCCGGGGCCAGGCCGAGACGTTCGAGCACCCCGGGCCGGAACGGGTCGAGCAGCACGTCCGCGTCGGCGAGCAGCCGGTGCACGAGCGCCCGGTCGGCCTCGGACTTCAGGTCGAGCGTGACTGTCGTACGGCCCCTGTCGATCGCGTTGACCTGCGCGCGCTCCCGCCGGTCGGGCTCGCCGGGCGGGTCCACCCGGACCACCTGGGCACCCATGTCGGCGAGCATCATCGTCGCGAACGGCACCGGCCCCTGCCCACCGAGTTCGAGGAGCCGCAGGCCGGCCAGCGGCCCTTCGAACCGCTGGCCGGGGACGCTGTTCACGCCTGCTCCTGGGCGCCGGCCGGGACCGGGAGGCCGGTCACGGCACGGGGGTCGGTGCTCCACGTCCGCGCGGTCACGCCCTCCTCGCGCAGGACGCGCTTGAGGACCCGCCCGACGGCGTTCTTGGGCAGTTCGGTGCGGACCTCGATGTGTGAGGGCACGGCGTACCGCGGGATGCGCGGGTGCAGCCACTCGAAGAGCTCAGCGGGGTCGATCTGGGCGCCGGGCGCGGGCACGACAGTCACCTTGAGGTCGTCCTCGGCCAGCGGGGAGGGGACGGCGTGGACGGCGACCTCGCCGACGGCCGGGTGGGTCGCGACGACGCCCTCGATCTCGAAGCTGGAGATGTTCTCGCCGCCGCGGCGCAGGTAGTCCTTGCCCCGGTCGACGAAGTAGAGGTAGCCGTCCTCGTCGAGGCGGCCGTAGTCACCGCAGTGGAACCACAGTCCCCGGAAGACCTCCAGCGTCTTCTCCGGCTCACGCCAGTAGCCGTTGAACATGATCGCCGGACGGTTGGGACGGGCGACGATCTCGCCGACCTCGCCGACGGGCAGCGGGTTGTCGTGCTCGTCGACGATGCGTACCTCGAAGGAGTCGTTGATCTTGCCGGCGCTCCCGGCCCGGTAGCCCCCGGGTGGGGTGAGGGTGATCAGGCAGGCCTCGGTCAGGCCGTAGGCGCCCGAGCCGACCCGTTCGACGCCGAAGCGCTCCGTCCAGCGAGCGGCGAGCTCGGCGGTGACCGGCGAGCCGGACACGACGCGCAGCCGGCCGAAGGCCTCGCGGGTGGCCTCGGAGTCGGGGGCGCCGGCGATCATCGGCAGCATCGAGCCCATGAGCGCGGCCATCGTCGCGCGGCTGCGCAGGATCTCGTTCCAGAAGCCCCGGACCGAGAAGCGCGACGCGAGGTCGATGGCCGAGCCGAGCTGGAGCGAACCCATCACGTGCCCGACGGCGGCCATGTGGAACAGCGGCATCGCCGTCCAGAGGACGTCGTCGGCGCGGCGTTCGAGGTTCTCGTGCATCTGGCGGGCCATGTTCGCCACGTAGCCGTGGCTGACCATGCACGCCTTGGACGGCCCGGTCGTGCCGGCCGTGTAGATGAGGTGGCTGGTGGCGTACGCGTCGAGGTCCGGGGTGGTCGTCACCGCCGAGCCCTCAGCGACGGCGGCGTCGAAGTCCACGACCTCGGTGGCCCAGGCGGGCGCCGGGCCCGAGGCGGGCCGGATGGGGGCGCCGACGAGGACCGGCACCCGTAGCTCCGTGCCGATGAGGGCGTCGTCCAGGACGGGCACGAACTCGTCCTCGACGATCATCGCGACCGGGTCGGCGTCGAGCACCTGGTGGGCCAGTACGGCGCCGCGGTTGCTCGTGTTGAGCGGGACGACGAAACCGCCGCGAAGCGTCGTCGCCCACCAGGAGAGCAGGGCCAGGCGGCCGTTGCGGGCGAGGACGACGACCCGGTCGCCGGGCGCGACGCGGTCGGCGAGGAACCCGGCGAGGCGACGCGACGCGGCGTCGAGCTCGGCCACTGTGAACGGGGCGCCGGCGAGGGTGAGGGTCAGGTCCGGCTGCTCGTCGAGCAGGCGGGACAGGGCGGGCAGGAGCGGGGTGGCTGCGGTGGGACGGTTCACTGGCTCTGGCTACCTTTCTTCGGGTCGGCCGCGCGCGGTGGCGGACGGCGGGGACCTGACGCTCAGCCCTTCGTCATCGCGACGGTCCGCAGGTCGAACAGGCCGAGGTTGGTCCACGGCAGCTGCTCGGCCCCGACGACCTTCGGGGAGGCGATGGTGGCGCTGGTGAGGTTGCAGATCGGGATGAACCACGCCTCGCTGAACAGCCGCTCCCACAGCTGGTGGTACTGCTTGGCGCGCTCCTCGACGCTGGAGCGGGGGTCGGCGGCCTTGGCCGCGATCGGGCCGATGACCTCCGGGTCGGTGGCGAGCTTGTAGTTGCCGATCAGGTAGTTGTCCACAGTGCCCGCCGGGTCGAGACGCGGATTGAACGTGTTGGACACCTCGAGCTCGAAGTCGCCGGCGATGAAGCGGGCCTCGGTCTCGGAGTTCGGCGTCGGGTTGAGCTTCGCGTCGATGCCGGCCTGGGACATGGCGGCCTGGATGGCGGTGGCGGGCTGCTCGGTGTTGGTGCCGGCGGAGAAGCTGATCGACACCTTCGCCCCGCCGACCTCGGAGATCAGCGCCTTGGCCTTGGCCAGGTCGAACTCGTACGGGTAGGTCGCCGCCGGGTCCTCCCACGGGCTGTCCGGGTAGATGCTGCGGGTGGGCGTGCAGGTGTCGGCGAAGAGCGCGCGGATGGCGGCCGGGTCGACCGAGCGCGCGATTGCCTCACGGACCCGCTTGTCCTTGAGGTCGCCCATGTTGGCGCGCAGCAGGATGCCGAGGACGTTGCGGAACGGCCGGGTGGTCACCTTGAGCTGGCCGTCCTCGCCGAGCTGGCGGGCCTGGGTGATCTCGTTGGCCGAGGAGACGAAGCTGAGGTCGGTCTGACCGCTGATGACGCCGTTGAGCCGGGTGGCGCCCTCGGGGACCCGGGTGATCTCCATGCCGGCGAGGCGCCCGGCGTTGGGGTCCCAGTAGGTGCCCTCGGCGCGCTTGACGACGTACTTCTCGTTCGGGATGAACTCGGTGACGACGTACGGGCCCGAGCCGGCCTTGCCGGGGGCGCGCT
Organism: Micromonospora sp. C41; assembly: GCF_018070485.1. Taxonomy (NCBI): domain Bacteria; kingdom Bacillati; phylum Actinomycetota; class Actinomycetes; order Micromonosporales; family Micromonosporaceae; genus Micromonospora; species Micromonospora sp. C41. The sequence continues at coordinate 87,027 of NZ_JAGPXP010000011.1, forward strand.
TGAGGTCGACGCCGTCGGCGATCGCCTTGGGCGAGACCATCATCCCGGCGGCGGTGGCCAGGGCCGAGGGGAGCACGGCGCCGGTGCCCGGCTTGAGGTTGAGGCGCACGGTGTGCGCGTCGACGACTGTGACGCCGGTGATGCTGGCGAGGTCCTGCTTGATGGTGCTCGTGGGCAGCGTCTGGCCGCGCTCGATGTTGACCTTGACGGCGTTGGCGTCGAAGGGCGTCCCGTCGTGGAACTTGACGTCGTCGCGCAGGGCGAGTTCGAGGTGGGAGCCGTCCTGGGCGTAGGTCCACTTCTTGGCCAGGCCGGGGACGACCTGGTCGGTGGAGTCGACCATGGTGAGCCGGTCGTAGATCAGCGTGAGGTAGGGGTAGCCGCCGGGGGCCGGCTGCGCCGGGTCGAGGTTCTGGAACGGCGACGAGGCGCTCACCCGCAGGACGGCGTCGGGGTCGATCTCACCCGTGGTGGCACCGGGGTCGCCGGTTCCGGTGGCGGAGCAGGCTCCGACGACGAGGGTGGCGGCGAGCAGGCTCGCGGCGACGGCGAGGCGTCGGCGGCGCGGGAGGCGAGACACAATGGTCCTTTCCTGACCTTCGGCCCGAGAGCGGGAGCGGCTCCGCGGGTCACCCGGCGGGTTCCCGGGGGCGGCCGGGCCGTTCGGCGGCGGCCGTGCGGGCGCGATGGTCATGGAGGTGATGGATGGCGGCGCTGGTGTGGAGCGCCTGTCCGGAGCTGATCGGCATCCGCGCCCGAGACTGGCGGTGTTGCGGCCGTTCGCGATCCAAACAAGCGCTCGATTGGGAACCGTAGGTGGCAGCGTGCGGGCACGTCAATAGGCGATCGGCAGCATGATCGACAAGGGGGCGGCGCGTAGCGGGCAACCGTTGCCAGCACGCGATCAGGTCGCTAAGGTGCGCATCAAGCAAGCGCTTGGTTGCTTGATGTCCGGCCGGCCAAAGGAGTCCGCACGGTGGAAGCCCCCCTCGCCACGGCACAGCCCCGCGACACCGGCATCGACGCGGTCGCCTCGGCCACCCGCCGGCTCATCGACGCGGTCACGCGCGCGGGCGGCGCCGTCGACCCCGACGCCGACGCGATAGTGGCCGACCTCGACGCGCTCACCGCCCGGATCGACGCCCACGCCCCGGACCTCGCCGAGCGGATCGCGACGATGTGGCGCCAGCCCGGCCCGGGCCGCTTCGACCCCGCCGGCGGCACCGAGAATCCGCTGTCGCCGCCGGTGTCCCTCTGGGTCGAGCCGGACGGTTCCTTACGCGGGGAGGTCACCCTGAGGCTTGCCTTCCAAGGACCACCCGGGCACGTGCACGGCGGCACCTCGGCCATGCTGATGGACCACGCCCTCGGCATCGCCAACGCCCGCGCCGGATACGCCGCGGTGACCGTCGGGCTCGACATCTCGTTCCGCGCGGCCATCCCGATCGGCTCGACGATCACGATCCTGGCCCGGCACGACGGGCGCGACGGACGCAAGGTGCGCAGCTCCGGCGAACTGCGCGTCGGGGACCTGACGTGCGTCACGGCCACCGGCACCTTCGTCCTCATGGACGACCCGTCCACGCGGGAGAAGTTCCGCCGAGCGTCGAGGGAGCAGGCATGAGCACCGATCCCCATCCGAGCAGCGCCGCACCCGGCCCGCTCGCCGGCCGCGGCGCGCTCGTCATCGGCGGGGGCGGCGGCTTCGGCCGCGCCATCGCCGCCGCGCTGGCCGCCGACGGCGCCGCCGTGACGATCATGGGACGGACCGAGGCGACGCTGCGGGCGGCGGCCGGGACGATCGCCGCGGCCGCCCCCGGAGCACCACCGGTACGGATCAGCGCCGGCGACTCCACCCGCGAAAAGGACGTGGCAGCAGCGGTACGCGCCGCCGACGAGACCCCGCTGGCCGCGGTCGTCACCACAGTCGGCGGCGGCACCTTCCGTCCCCTGCTCGCCCTCGACGCCGAGACCCTCGAACACGACTTCCGGCGCAACGTCACCACGGCGCTGCACGCCATCCGGCACGGCGGGCAGGCCCTGGCCGCGCGCGGCGGGGGCGCGATCGTGTGCACCTCGTCGAGCGCGGGCGGGCACTCCTTCCCGTTCATGCCGTCGTACTCGGTGAGCAAGGCCGCGCTCGAAGCGCTCGTCCGGGTCGCCGCCGACGAGCTCGGCCACCTCGCGGTACGGGTCAACGTGGTACGCCCCGGCATCGTCGCCACCGACGGCGAGAACCCGGGCCGGCTGCTGGCCGACCCCGAACTGGCCGCCGCGACGGTCGCCGAGAAGCCCCTGTCGCGGATCGGGCGCGCCGAGGACGTCGCCGCCGCGGTCCGCTTCCTCTGCGGTCCCGGCTCCTCCTGGATCACCGGCGCGTGCCTGCCCGTCGAAGGCGGGGCACACCTGCGGCGCGCGCCCCGGCTGGAGAAGCTCGCCCGGATCGTCAACGGCGACGAGGTCGTCGACGCCACCCTGGCGGGCCGCATCCCGTGACGGCGTCACAGACACCCGCAACCCGGATGGAGCTGACCACGACGCTGCCGCCGACGACGGCGCTGCGCGAGGTGCCCGCGGTCGTGGCGCGCATCGAACGGCTCGGCTTCGACACCGTGCACATCCCCGAGACGACGCACGACTCCCTGGCGGTCGCGCTGCTCGCGGCCGAGCACACCAGCCGGATCACCGTACGCACCAGCATGACGCTGGCCTTCCCCCGCAGCCCGATGGTGACCGCGTACGCCGCGTGGGACCTCGCGCGGTTCTCCGAGGGCCGCTTCCAGCTCGGTCTGGCCACCCAGGTGCGCGGCAACATCGTCGGGCGCTTCTCGGTGCCGTGGGAGCGGCCGGTGGAGAACCTGCGCGACTACCTCGCCTCGATCCGGGCGATCTTCGCCGCGTTCAGCACCGGCGAACCCCTGGAGCACGAGGGCAGCCACTACCGCTTCACCCGGCTGCAGCCGTACTTCAATCCCGGCCCGCTGCCGACCGCGGCCCCGGCGCTCTACACCGGCGGGGTCAACCGGCGCGTCTGCGAGGTGGCCGGCGAGCTCGCCGACGGCTTCGTCACCCACGCCACCAACTCGCACCCGAGTCACCTGCGCACGGTCGTACTCCCCGCGCTGCGCGCCGGGGCCGAACGGGCCGGACGCGCCGGGATCCCGCGGGTCGTCGTGGTGTCCAAGTCGATCACCGGGCCGACGCCGGCCGCGCTCGCCGCGAGCCGCGACTCCGCCCGCCAGGAGCTGGCGTTCCTCTTCTCCACTCCCGCCTACCGCACCACCCTGGACCGGCTCGGCCTGGGCCGGGTCGGCGAACGGCTCGCCGCGATGGCCGCCTCCGGGCGCTGGACCGGACTCGCCACCGTCCTCGACGACGAGACCCTGGCCGCTCTCATCCCGCACGGCACCTACGCCGAGCTGCCGGACGTGCTCGGGCAGGCGTACGGCGGCATCGCCGACGGGCTCGGGCTCGGGCTGCCGCTCGACCCGGACGACGACGAGGACTTCGGCGCGTTGCTCGAACGCCTCCGGCTCATCCCGACCAGTGCCGCGGCCACCATCCCGCCCGCGAACGCCGGCCCCACCAGCGCGACGCGCGGCGTCGCCGGATCGGAGACCCTGTCATGACCGCACGCATCGGGCTGCTCACCCCGGTCGTCGTCCAGCATCCGCGCACCGCGGCCGCCTGGGAACGGGACGTCCTGTCCGGCCCCGACGTCGGCGGCGCGCTGCTGGCCGTCGCCCGCGCCGCCGACGACCTGGGCTACCACCACCTGACCTGCAGCGAGCACGTCGCCGTGCCCGCCCCGATCGCCGCCGAGCGGGGCGCGACGTACTTCGACCCCGTGGCCACGCTGTCGTTCCTCGCCTCGGCGACGCGCCGCGTCCGGCTCGCGACGAACGTCGTCGTCATCGGCTACCACCATCCGCTCGCCCTCGCCAAGACCTACGGCACCCTCGACCTGCTCAGCGGCGGCCGCGTCGTCCTCGGGATCGGGGTCGGCAGCCTCGAAGAGGAGTTCGACCTGCTCGGCGCCGAGTTCGCCGGGCGCGGCGCGATCGCCGACGAGGCGATCACCGCCCTGCGCGCGGCGTGGGGCAGGGCAGTGCCGCACCACGAGGGGCCCCGGTTCACGTTCACCGACTTCGTCGTCGAACCGCACGCGCCGCGCACCACGGTGCCGATGTGGATCGGCGGGCGCACCCGCCGCTCGCTGCGCCGCGCCGTGACGTACGGCACCGGATGGGCGCCGTTCGGCCTCGGACCGCGGGAGCTGACCCGCATCTGGGAATCCGTGGAACGCCCGGACGGCTTCGACCTCGTGCTGCAGATCCCGCCGCTGGACCCGCTCGGCGACCCGGACGGCTCCCGCGCGCACCTGCGCACGGCCGACACCGTCGGGGCGACCGCTGTCAACGCGAGCCTCGTGGCCACCTCGGCCGCCCACCACCTCGAGCAGATGGCAGCGCTGCGCGAACTCGCCCCGGAACGCTTCGAGACGAACCCGGCCTGACCGGCCGCCGACCGGTTCATCCGACGAGACCCGATCGAAAGGAACCCACCATGAGCGACTCGCAGCCCGACCGGCTCGCCCTGCTCGAGGCTCGCCTCGAACAGGCCGAACGGCGCCTCGCCGCAGCCGAGGACCAGCTCGCCCTCTGGCGGATCGTGGCCAGCTACGGCCCCGCCGTGGACAGCGGCTCGGCCGAGATCACCGCCCAGCTGTGGACCGAGGAGGGCGTGTACGACACCTTCCCGGTCGTGCTCAACGGCCGGGACGCGCTGCGCGGCATGGTCAACGGTGAGCGGCACCAGGCCCTGATCAACAACGGCGCCGCCCACCTCATGGGGCTACCGCACATCGTCGTCGACGGCGACCGGGCCGTCGTGACGAACTACTCACAGCTCGTGCTCAGCGCCCCCGACCAGAACGGCTACCGGATCTGGCGTACCGGCTCCAACCGGTGGGAGTTCACCCGCACCGACGAGGGCTGGAAGGTGACCCACCGCTGGAACCGCCAGCTCGACGGCACCGACGAGGGCCGCGACCTCCTCGCCCGCGCCGTCGAATCCGAGGCCTGAGGCCGTGCGCATCGGCCTCAGTTCCCCGGTCCTGGCCGACTCCGGGCCCCGGCCCCCGTGGGAGGCCGAGGCCGGGGTCGCCGAGTTGCGCACCGTCTTCACCACCGCCGACCGGCTCGGGTACGAGTTCTTCACCTGCCCGGAGCACGTCAGCGTGTCACCGGGGCTGGCCCGGGGTGAACGCTTCTACGACCCGGTCGCGACATTCTCGTACCTCGCGGCGATCACCGAGCGGATCCGCTTCCTGCCGTACGTGCTCGTGCTCGGGCTGCACCATCCGCTCGAGTTGGCCAAGCGGTACGGCACCCTCGACCACCTCAGCGGCGGGCGGGTCGTCCTCGGCGTCGGCGTCGGCAACCTGGAGGAGGAGTTCGCGCTGCTCGGGCGTCCGTTCGCCGACCGCGGGCCACGGGCCGACGACGCCCTGCGGGCGCTGCGGGCGTCCCTGTCGGTACGGCTCGCCACCTACCACGGGGAGTACTACCACTTCACCGAGCAGGTGATCAGCCCGCACGCGGTTCAGGAGAAGGTCCCGATCTGGGTCGGTGGCCACAGCAGGCGCGCCCTCCGGCGTGCTGTCACCCTGGGCGACGGGTGGGCGCCGGCCCCCGTCACGTATCGCGGGCCGGACCTGGAGACGCTGCCGCGGATGCTCGCCGAGCACGACCTGCCGGACGGGTTCGACGTCGTCATCACGCCTCCGGCCCGCCTCGACCCGACCGGCGCCCCCGAGGCCGCGCTGGACCTCGTCGGCCGGATCGGCGAGGCGGGCGCCACCGTGGTCAACCTCGTCGTCCGGCACCGTGACCTGGCCGAGTACCTCGACCAGCTCGCCGCGGCAGCGGAGCTCTTCGGTCTCGACCGCCGCGACTGAGCACTGCCGTGGACGCCGGGACCCGTCGACGAGCCCCGGCGTCCACGGTCACGCCTCGTTCGGCATGTTCGACCAGCCCTTGCGGTCGGCACGCGCGTACCAGCCCGATGCGGCCAGGGTTCCTCCATCGACGGGGATCGTGTGCCCGGTGACGAAGCGGGCGTCGTCGCTGGCGAGGAACTCGACCACGGCGGCATAGTCGTCGGGCTCGCCGAAGCGTCCGACGGGGATCCACGTACGGATCAGCTCCGGGTCGCGTCCGCGCAGCATCGCCGCGGCCGGTGTCTGGGGCGTGTCGGCGAGGTCGGGCGCAATGGCGTTGACCCGTACCCCGTGGCCGGCGACCTCGACGGCGAGGCTCCTGGTGAAGGCGCTGACCCCGGCGTTGTAGGCGGAGTACGGGGCGCACGCCGGGATGCCCCGGAAGGCCTCGACTGTCGAGTTGTTGACGATGGCGCCACGGCCCCGATCGACCATGCCGGGCAGCAGCGCATGCGTCATCGCGAGCACGTGCCACAGGTTGATCTCGTAGAGCGCCTGCCACTGCTGCGGGGTCGAGTGCAGGAAGGTCTTGGCGGCCGGGCGGAAGTCGCCGACGTTGTTGACGAGCACGTCGACCCGCCCCGAGTCGACGGCCGCAGCGGCGGCGACCGCGGCGGCGACACCGTCGGCGGTGCGTACGTCGGCGAGGACGACCTCGACCTCGCCGCCGGCGCTCCGGATGTCGGCGGCGGTGCCGGTGGCGGCCTCCCCGTCGATGTCGACGAGGACGACGTGGGCGCCAGCGGCGGCGAGACGGCGGGAGATGCCGCCGCCGATCCCGAGGGCGCCGCCGGTGACGACAGCGATCCGGCCCTCGAGCCTGCGGGTGGCGCTCATCTGCCGGTTCCTTCCTCGTCGGCCCGGGTCACGGAGACGCGGTGGCGTTCGATCCAGTTGACGGTCACCGCGCGACGGGTGAAGGCCCATCCTTCGCCGGTACGCGCGTACTCGTCGTCGTAGTGCAGGAACCAGACCACGTCCGAGGGCCCGTCGCGACCGGGAAGCAGGTGGTGGGCCGTGCCGCGAACCCGGCCACCGGCCCCGGTCGACGTCGGCAGGTAGCGCGCCCCGGCCACGACGTGAGTCGTCGCCAGGGTGCCGGCGAGCGCCCCTAACGCGGCCACGACAGCGGCGCGGCCGACGTGGGGCACGTGCGGGCCGAGGTGCGCCGGCGGCTCGGGAACCACCAGGACGCCGTCCGGGACGAACAGCGCGCCGATCGCTGCCGCGTCGCGGTCGTCGGCCGCCGCGGCGTACGTCTCGGAGAGCGCGCGCAGCGCGGTGAGGTCGGCCGCGCCGAGGCCGGTCACGCCGCGCGAGCGGTCGCCGCGCGCACGACCTGGACGAGCTCGGCGACGGCGCGCTCGCAGTCGCCGCGGGTGTAGCCGAGCAGCGCGGTCTCGGCCGGATCCGGCTCGTAGGCGAGAACGTTTCCGCGACCCTGGACGATCATCGAGTCGGGCATGAAGGGGTGCGGCTCGTCGCGCTCGGCGATGGTGCGGTTGCCCCCGGCCGCGTCGACCAGCAGCTGGAAGAACTGCGTGAACGTCAGGTTGGCGTCACCGACGAGGTAGGCCGCGCCCGCCGCGCCACGGTCGAGCGCGCCGCCGATCGCCTCGGCCAGGGACCGGGCCGACATGTAGTTCGTGCCGCCGGCCGGCGCGTGGTCGGGGATCTGCGGCTCGTTGCCGGCCGCCCAGGACACCATGCGGCGGTAGCGCTTTGCCGTGACGCCGGGGATGGCACCGATGATCGAGGGCGGGTTGAGGGTGCAAACCGTGAAGGAGTCGTCAGCCAGCGCCCGGGCACCCTCGTCGGCGTCGCGGCGGGCGGCGACGTAGGCGCTGGAGTCGGCCAGGTCGGGTCGCAGGTGGTGGTAGTAGCTGCCGACCTGGACGAAGCGGGAGACGCCCGCACTCTTGGCGAGGGCGGCGAAGGCCGGCACGCCCGCGCTCTGGGTCTCCTTCCAGAACGTGGCCTCGTCCGCGTCCCGGGGCAGGTGGCGTACGTCCTGCCCGGCCGCGAAGACGACCGCGTCGAAGGGGGCCAGGTCCTGGCGGGTGAAGGTCTGGCGGGCGTAGTCCCCGCGGAGGACGGGCAGGCCGGCGACGGGTGAGTCCGCGTCGACCGTCCCTCGGGCGGCGACGGTGACGTTGTCTCCCCGGTCCCGCAGGTGAAGGGCGGTGTGGACCCCGATCATGCCGGTTCCACCGACCACGAGTACCTCCATCGCGAGGTCTCCTTGCGTAGTGAGGCGGCTCCCCCGGCGTGCGTTTGGGAGCCGGCATGACTTCCGTATCAACCAACCAAGCGATTGGTAGGTTAGCACGAGCAGGCGCTCACCGCGCCAGGCGTCGCCGCGCCGACATCGACCTGCGACTCAGCCGCCCGCGACTTCCTCGACATCGATGCCGCCATCAGCGGCCGGTACACCCTCGACCAGCTCTGCGACCTCGCGCACGCCGCCGACGACGGATTCGACCGGAGCGTGTTCGCCGCAATGCTTCGCCACGTCGACCGCTTCGACGACGAAGACTTCACCGACTACGGTCTGGCATCGCATGAGGTCGCCGACATGCGAGCTCGCGTCTCTGCAGGGCGGACCGCCCTGCTCCGAGAAGTCGAATAGGCTCGATCAACCTGCTCTGCTGCCCCCGTCTCCTCGGCCTGTTCGACTCACGGCACGTCCGGGTCAGGGTGCTCGGTCCGACAGCGGCTCGCGGCAGCGTCATCGATCAGGCATCTGTCGAGCAGCCAGTCAATGGCCCGGCGGGTTGCCCGAGCTTGGTGGAAGGCATGCCAGACCGTCAGCAGGTGCGGATACTCGTCGTGCAGTTCGTCCCTGAACCGACGGAAGGCACCCCTGCCTTGGACGGCCCGTAAGAGCCTGCGGCCCGCCTGCTCGTCGCTGACCGCTGGGCAAAGTCGACCATGTCGCGGTGCCAGACGGAGGGCGGCAACGCCTCGATCGAAACCAGATCGAGTTCATCGAGGTCGACCGGTGTCTTCCCGTCGATGCCGCCGTCAGCCGTCCACATCCTGATCTCCCCGCTGGCCGGATCGATGAGCCAGCGGTACTCGTACGCGCTCTGGTCCTGCAGCGCTGTGGCGATCTCTTCGAGATCGAGGTGGCGTACGTCGAGCATGATGTCCACTCCCGTTGCCGGGGTCGTCGGCGACCACGGCAGGTGCTCTTCCCTCTCGGCCGCGAACTAGAGCGCGGCGGTGTCCCGGTAGCTGCGGCGACAGATGGACACCCCTGCGGAGATGAGGCCGATGAGGATCGGGTAGACGGCGCAGCGCTCGACGAGGCCGACCAAGACGTTGGCCCCTGAGCCGGCGACGGCGAGGAAAGCCGCCGTGGAGACGAGTCCGAAGGCGCCGAGCATGACCATGGCCTTCCCGGGCTTCCTGCCGATGCGGAGGTCTCGGTACATGCGCCCGAGCACGATGATCAAAATGTTGCCGCCGACGATGGCGGCCATGGCGCCCAGACCGTGGAAGTCGACAGTGCCCTGCCGGTCGGCTTCGCCGTCGCCGGGGAAGAGCGCCAGCACGACGCCGCCGGCACCGACCAGGGCGGCCATGCCGAGCAGGCCCCCCCGGCGCCAGCCTCGCAGGCCGTTGAGCAGGGCGACACCGATGAACACCAGGACTCCGAAGAGGAAGAAGCCGGTGTTCATGACCCACCAGAGGGGCGAATAAATGTACTGGCCGAACGCGGTCAACGGGCCGTGGACTCCGAGGTCGCTGATGTAGTGGTAGGTGTAGCTGTAGGGCGGGCTCCGCCAGGCCGCGGCGGCGACGAACTCGAGCAGCAGAAAGATCGCTGCTGCGGCGGCCAGCGCCGCCCCGGCGGGCTGGCGCTGGCCGCTCCGGTACGCCGCAGAGACGGTTGCCTTCGGCGTTGCCTTCACCAGTTGTGTCATGGCCGGGAGCCCTTCGGCGAGGTCGGCAGGGGCAGAGGAGCCTGGTATCACTACGGAAGTGTAGTGATACCAGTTTTGGTGTCAATACCATCATGGTCAGAGTTGTACGATGACGGCATGGCAAGGGAGCCGAATCGAACTGGGCGGCGCGAGCGCAAGAAGGCCGTGACCAGGGCCTCGATCCTGCGAGCTGCGCAGGAGCTGTTCCTCGAGCGCGGCTTCGACGCGGTGAGCGTGCGGGAGATCGCCGACCAGGCGGACGTCTCCCCCACCACTGTCTTCGCCCACTTCCCCCAGAAGGAGGCACTCCTCTTCCACGAGGAAGACGCGCAACGCGAGCGACTCGTCGCCGCCGTGCGCGAGCGGCCGGCCGGCCTCTCGATCTCGGAAGCGCTGAAGGCCCACTACCGCTCCGAATTCGTCGCCATGTGGTCCGGCGAGGAAGCGCCGCTCCGCCGCCGGGTCATGTCGCTGATGGAAGCCACACCGGCCCTCCAGGAGTACGCCTCCCGGATGTGGCTCCGCCATGAGGACGCACTCGTCGCAGCCATCACCGAGGATCTCGGCCTGTCCCAGCCGAGCGACGACATCCGGATCTACGCCCGGTTCGCCCTCCAGATCCAGCTACTCGTGACGAGTGACACCGATCCGATGCTCGACGCGGGATTCCGGATCCTCGATCAGGGCTGGAGTGAGCACGACCCGGCGCGAGGCACGTAGCGTCCACGCCAATGGGCGTATGGAAACCTCACGGCCCCGTCACAGTGACGGGCTTCCCGTTGAGGTCATCGCCGACCCCGACGACTCCGGGCGGTTCAGTGGGTGGGGTACGCGAACGGCCCGGGCCGTTCGCGGTGCTACGACGCGCTGAGCCGCTCCTGCGCCTCGAACAGTTCGTCGCCATGCTCGGTGACCCAGACGCCCAGCGCCCGCATCGGGCCGTCGGCGAAGCTGCGGCCGAGATCGGTGAGCGCGTAATCGACCCGGGGCGGCGCCTGGGGGAAGAACCGCCGCTCGACCAGGCCGTTGCCGACCAGCCTGTGTACGGCCTCGGTAAGCGCCTTGTCGCTGATTCCTCCGATGCGTGCCCGCAGTGAGCGGCGGCGGAGGGCGCCCTCGGCCAGCGCGGCCAGCACGACCGCATCCCACGTGTGCGCGAACAGGTCCGTCGCCATCCGCATCCGGCAGTCAGCCACGAGTTCCTCGCAGAGGTCGCCGTCACCCATGCGCCCATCCTGGCACGCCCGACATGCACCATCCGGTGCGCGTCGGCCTGCCTAGCGTGACGGTATGCGTATCGGAATCCTCGGCACCGGCAACCTCGCCACGGCACTGGCCACCGGCTGGGCCCGGGCCGGACACGACATCATCATCGGGGGTCGCTCGACGGCCGCCGCCGAAGCGATCGCGAACCGGATCGGCGGCACCGCGCGGCCCGTGCCGACGGTCGCCGCCGGCACCGACGCGGTTCTGCTCGCGGTCCACTGGGACGGCATCACCGAGATGCTGACAGCGGCCGGCGGGCCCGCCGGCGCACTGGCCGGCCTCGCCCTGATCGACCCGACGAACGCCGTCGAGCACGGTGTCGGCACCCTCCGGACGGAACCCGCCCGGTCGGCCGCCGGCCACATCGCCGCCCTCGCACCCGGCGCGCACGTGGTCAAGGCTTTCCATCTCTTCCCGGCCGAGCGGTGGGTGACGCCCGATGCCGGACCGGTCACGGTCGCCATGTGCGGTGACGACGAGCGCGCACTCGATGTCGTCGGGTCGCTCGTGCGAGACGTCGGTGGAGTTCCCGCGGTCCTCGGAACGCTCGACCGGGTACGACAGTTGGAGGAGGTCGCCGGCTTTGTCATCGGGCTGGCGTTCGCCGGGGTCGACCCGCAGTCGGCGATTCCGTCGGTTCCCCGCTGACATGTGTCCGACAGGCCGCTCGTGGAGGCGGACGGTCCCCGCCGGGAGCGCCGTCTGCTCTCCCACCCGTCGATCTCCCACTTGCCCAATCCGAATGTGTCCGGCGGGTCGACCTAGACCCGCTCCGGGCCGGGACCGATCCGCCGGGCACTCACCGCTGCGCGTCACAGTCAGTCCAGATCGAGCAGGACCTTGCCCGGCACCCGTCGTTCCCGCAGCGCCTCGATCGCGCCCCCGAGGTGACGCCACGATCCGCGCCAGCCGATCGGCGCCCGCAGCGCCCCCTGAGCCACGAGGTCCACCAGCAGCGCCAGATCGGCGGCCGGGGCGGTGGTGTCGCCGAAGGACCGCAGCGTCCGGGACGCGCCCGGGGCGAAGGTCGAGTTCACCGGAAAGACGGCCGGCTCACCGGAGGCCCAGCCAATGCTGTGCAGCACCCCGCCCGGCGCGAGCAGACCCCACGCGACCACCAGCTGGGCGCCTCCCACGGTGTCCAGCACCACGTCGACCGGGTCGCCGACACCCTTCAGGCCGACCACCACCTCGTCGGCCCCCAGCGCCGCCAGCCCGTCGCCCCGGGACGCCGACCCGACCGCGGCGATCACGTACGCGCCCCCGTGCCGAGCCAACTGGACGGCAACTCGGCCCACTCCCCCGGACGCCCCGGTGATCAGTACGCGACGCCCGGGCAGCGGACCGGACTCACGCAGCGTCCGCAGCGCGGTGAGGCCGACCATCGGCAGCGCGGCAACCTCGGACAGGTCGACATCGGGGGGCACCACCGCGACGCTGTCCAGGTCGAACACCGCGAGTTGGGCCCACGCGCCCGGTCCGAAGGCGAGCACCCGGTCGCCCACCCGGGGACCGGTGCCGCTTTCGGCGGCGCGCAGCACCTCTCCGGCGGCGTCGTGCCCGAGCACCTGTCCGGCCGGCCAGAGGTCGAGGTGACGGATCTCGCCGTTGTTGACGGCGGCATGCCGCACCTCGACCAGCACCTGCCCCGGCCCGCATTCGGGCTCGGGGACATCGGTCACCCGGAACCCGTCGACGGTGCCCGGAGCGGCGACGATCGCACGCATACGACCTCCTTCGGTCCTCGCCAGGTTCCCGACAGGTGGCCCACAGTGGCGACCCTGTCGACGACGACCGGCGCAAGACGCCGGCCCGATGGTCAGGCGGCGGCGCGACGGGCCGTGCCGTCCGGAGCGTCCGCGAGACCGGCGTAGCGACCCCGGTGGTAGAGCAGCGGAGAGCCGACATCGGCGTGCCGGAGCAACTCCGGCTCGGCCAGCACGACCGCGTGATCGCCGACGACCACCCGGTCGACGACCCGGCACGCCAGCCAGGCCAGGGCGCCGTCGAGGATCGGCAGTCCGTTCGGCCCGGGCCGCCAGCGGGTCGGAGCGGCGAAGCGGTCGACGCCGCTCGTGGCGAAGGTATGGGCCAACTTGTGCTGGCCGTGTGCGAGCAGGTGCACCGCCACGTGCCGGGCCTGCGCCAGCGTCGGCCACGTGGACGAGCCGAGGTTCAGGCAGAACGAGACGATCGGCGGCGTCAGCGACACCGACGTGAACGATGTCGCGGTGAAGCCCACCGGCGGCGCACCGGGGGCGGTGACCACAGTGACGGTGCTGGCCTGGTGGCGCAGCAACCTGCGTAGCGCGTCGGCGTCGGCGTCCATCGGGTCGTCGGCGGACGAGGTCATGGGCGTTCCTCCCGAGTGGTGTGGGCGCGGAGCGCTAGGAACGGGCGGCGGGGTCGGCCGCCAGCCGCTCGTACGGGATCTTCTCCCCGGCCTCGACGGCGACCGGCAGCCGGTTCTCCGTCGGTGGCAGCGGGCACGTCGCGAAGTCGGTGTACGCGCACGGCAGGTTGACGGCCCGGTTGAAGTCCAGCGTCACCCGGCCCTGCTCGTCCGGCGCGCCGACGGCCAGCGACACCGACAGGCTGCCGGACGTCACACCGTTGAACGCGGTCAGGCTCAGCGGCAGCCCGTCGACGCAGAACTCGATCCGGCCGGGCGCGTCGTAGATGTGCTGGAGCCCCTCCACGGCAGCGCCGACCGTGGTGGGCCGGGGACGCTCGAACGGCACGAACCGCCCTTGGAGCACCCACCGCTCGGCGGGCGGGAAGGTGGCGGTGCCCCGGTAGCGCGTCCGCAGCGGGTGGTCGGGGCGTCGGGGTCGGAGGATGTCGCGCCCACCCCGCCGGGCCACCTCGAGGACACCACCGTCGATCTCCACGGTGATCCCGGCGCGCTCGGCGATCACCCCGAACTGATGCCTCTTCCGGATGCGCCGGCCGTCGACGACGATCTCCTCGTCGTCGGCGAGGGTCACCACCGGCCCGTCCGTCCCGGTGCGCCACTCCCCGGGCACACCGGGGAACCGCTGCGGCTCCGCGGTGAGCCAGTGCAGTCCGGCCACGGCGAGGAAGCCGTGGCGGTCCGCCCGCGCCTCCTCGTGCCGGCGGTGCCACTCCTGCCAGTCGTCGGCGAACGCGCGGGTGGGTCGTGCGGCGTCGGGGGGTGCGGACGGTGCGGGTTCACTGTTCATGACGGATCCCTCTCGTTGACGTGCGGCCGCTCGGAAACGGGCGCGGAGGTGCCGGACGCGAGCCGGCGGGACGAGGACCGAGAGGCAGCGAGCGCCCGCTCAGGCCGAAAGGGTCGCCACGCGACAGAGCTGCGCGGCGACCCGCATCAGGTCGACGACCCGGCGGGAGGTGAACAGCCGAACAAGCAGCATGGATCAAGTTTCCTACTGAGCAAGTAGGATTTCAAGCCCCGGAGCTACTCAGCATCGCGTGGCCATCGCAACGTCTACCGGAATGGGCCGAACCAGGCAGCTGTCGCGCGGCCTGCCTCATCGAAAATGGATGTGCGGGAGCCGGGCAGCCATCGGTAAAGTGGCGTCCATGTCGAGCCCCGAGTCGGACACTTCGGGGGCTTTCGGCCACGCCGTCAGCCCCTGAACCACTGAGGTTCCAGCCTCCCGCCCACTACCGCATACGTGTGGGCGGTTGTTCGACCCCCGGGTTGGCCGTGGTGACGAGACGCCTTCTGTCCGTTTCATGCCTCGGAGCAACTCGATGCCTTTCGCTCTCCATCTTCTTGCCCTCGCCGTCTTCGCCATGGGCACCTCTGAATTCATGCTCGCGGGCCTTGTGCCCGACATCGCCACGAGCCTCGATGTCTCCGTCGGGTCCGCCGGACTGCTCACCTCCGCCTTCGCGGTCGGGATGATCGTCGGCTCACCCCTCATGGCTGCCTTCGCACGTCGGTGGCCGGCACGGACCACGCTCCTTGGATTCGTGGCGATCTTCACTCTCTGCCACGTCGTCGCCGCGACAACCCCGTCCTTCTCCGTGCTGTTCGCAACCCGTGTCCTGGCTGCGGTTGCCAACGCCGGCTTCCTGGCCGCCGCCCTCACCACCGCGACCGGTCTCGTGGCCCCGAACCAGAAGGGGCGTGCCTTGGCGGCCCTCCTTTCCGGTACGACGATCGCTGTCGTCGCAGGCGTGCCGGCGGGCGCGCTGCTCGGCACCGCGATGGGGTGGCGAGCGACCTTCTGGGCAGTCGCGCTGCTGTGTGTCCCCGCCGCTGTCGGCATCCTCGCGGGGATCCGGCCCCGCTCGGAGCCGACAGCGGAAGGGCCCGCCGCCGGCGCGTCTCTGGCCTTCGAACTCGCGCAACTCCGAAAGCCCCGACTGCTCGTGGCAATGCTGCTCGGAGCGTTTGTCAACGGCGGGACCTTCGCGGCGTTCACCTTTCTTGCACCCGTCGTCACCGAGACCGCAGGACTGGACGAGGTGTGGGTACCGCTGGCCCTGGTCGTGTTCGGCATCGGATCGTTCATCGGCGTCACTGCCGCCGGGCGGCTCTCCGACCGGCGCCCTCGTCCGATTCTCGGAGTGGCCGCTCCCCTCCTGTTCCTGGGGTGGCTGGCACTCGCACTCGTCGCCACACACCCCGTACTGCTGCTGATCCTCGTCTTCGTCCAGGGCATCCTGGCTTTCGCGGTGGGTAGCACGCTCATCGCGCGGGTGCTCTACGCAGCATCCGAAGCGCCCAGCATGGGAGGTTCCTACGCAACCGCCGCGCTCAACATAGGAGCCGCCGCCGGCCCGGCACTTGCGGCCCTGACGCTGTCGGATTCCAGCGACCTCGGCCCCGTGTGGGTGGCTTCTCTCCTGACTGGGCTTGCCCTGCTCATGCTGCTTCCATCGGTGGGGCTGATCGCGCCACGGAACCGGAGTGGGGAGGTCGTCCGGTGACTCACGCGAATGCTCCGCGCAACGTCGACGGCCGTCGGCGGCTCGTCGACGATGTCGAACTCGACCGATCGCTCACGTCGCGCCGACAAACTCGCCGACTTGGGCCGGACGGCGTGTCCATGGGCGTGACAATGACCAAGCCTTGGCGTCAGCCCTGACGGAGGGGGCGCAGGTGGCGGTCGGCCCACTCAGCGAACGGGGTCAGGGGGATGCCGAGGGCGCGCGCGAACTCCGGCCGGGCCGGCTGCCCGGCGACGTTCAAGAACTCGTGGGAGGTGGTGGCCCACGGCGGCATGCCGGCGGCAAGCGCTTCCGCCTCGGTCATGTCGGGAGCGGTGCCGTCGATGCCGAGCGACTCACCGATGATCTTCGCGATTTCCGTCATCGGCAGGTGGTCGCCGGCCAGTTCGAGTTCGACGCGGTGGAAGCGGTCGGGGTCGGCGACGGCAGCTGCGGCCGCGCGACCGATGTCGTCGACGGCGACCAGCGACAGGTGGGTCTGCGGCCGGAGGACCGTCGCGAGCCCGCCCGCGATGCCCCGCGGCAGCAGGTAGGCCAGGTCGGGCAGGAAGTTCTCCATGAAGAAGCCCGGCTTGATCAGCGTCCACCGATCGAAGCCGGCGGCCCGGACGCGTTCCTGCATGCCGGCCTTGGGCAGGAAGACGCGCTCCATCGCGGCCCAGCGTCCGTCGGTCCAGCCGGGGGCGTCCTCGTGCCGCCCGGCGCCGGACACCGAGGTGTGCACGAACTGCGGGACCTCCGCGGCCAGCGCGGCCTCGATCAGGTTGACGCCCTGGGCGAGTTCGCTCTCGAAGTCCCAGGTGTCGCCGCGCAGCTCCGGCATCTGCACGGAGAAGACGGCGCGGGCGCCCCGGGCGGCCGGGACCAGCGATGCGGGGTCGCGGAGATCGCCGGTGACCAGCTCGGCGCCGAGGGCGGCGACTGCGGCGGCCTTGGCGGCAGCAGGGTTACGGACCAGGGCGCACACCGGGACGCCGGCGGCGAGCAGGGCGCGGGCGGTTGCCCCGCCCTGCTGGCCGGTAGCGCCGGTGACCAGTACTGGTGCTCGATCAGACATGGACACTCCTCGACCCAAGAAACGGCGGGGCCCGCCGTTTATGCTTGCTAAGATACGGCGGGCCCCGCCGCTTAGCAACGCCGAGGTGAGACATGCGAGCAGACGCACGCCGCAACTACGAACTTCTGCTCGCGGTGGCAGCGGAGGCGGTTGCCGAGCACGGGGCCGACGCGTCGCTGGAACAGATCGCCCGGACCGCCGGGGTGGGCTCCGGCACGGTCCGCCGCCACTTCCCGACCCGCCACGCCCTGCTCGAAGCCGTCTTCCGGGAGCGCATCGACGCCCTCTGCGCCCGCGCGGGCGAACTAGTGGGCAAACCGGACCCCAGGGCCGCGCTCGTCGAATTCCTGATCGAGATGACGCGGGCCGCCGCCACGATCCGGGGCCTGGCCGAGGCGCTGAACCGCGGCCGCGTCGAAAGCGCCTACTGCGCGTCCGACCAACTGTCCGAGGCGGGTGAGCCACTGGTACGCCGAGCCGCCGAGGCCGGAGTGCTGGCGCCCGACGTCACCTTCGGCGACCTGTCGACGCTGGTCACCGGGATCGCCCTGGCGACCGAGAACGACCGCGACCCCGGTACCACAGCGACCCGCCTGCTCTCGCTGGCCATGACGGGGTTCACGGTGACACCGCAGGAACCCGCACAGCACAGCCCACTTCCGAAACCAGGTGCCTGACCACGCCCCCGGGCCACGGCCTGATCGCAAGCCGTAGCTCGGGCCGGCTACGCCGGACCAGATAGCGGTCCGAGCCACGGCTCGCGGGCCTACCCTGCGCCGTCGTGGTCGGCGAACCCCACCGCGCCTTCTACGGCAACCAGTTCAGTCTCACTGTGCCGACCCAGCCGACAAGGCCGAGGTCTACCGACAACTCGGTTTCCAGCCTGAAACGCAAACGGTGCGCGGTGCGCTCCCCGGCGTGCACAGCGTCGAAACCGAGATCGTCGCGCAGAGGATCAAGCGGGCGGGACCACTCGTCGCCTCCGGAGCCTGAGCGCGGCTTGCTTTCAAGCGCGCTCGAAGCTCTAGTGTCGGGGCCGTGACCACGACAGCCGAGACGAGAACATGGATCATCACGGGCGCGAGTTCCGGCCTCGGTCTGGGGCTCGCCGAGGCGGCACTCCAGGCTGGCGAGCATGTGATCGGGACCGCGCGACGGGCCGACCGCTTCGACGGGCTCAAGGCGCGGTACGGGGATGGGCTCCTCGCCGTCGCGCACGATGTGCGCGACACGGCCGGAGCGGCCGGTGTCGTGCAGCGGGCGCTGGAGGTGTTCGGGCGCGTCGACGTGCTCGTCAACAATGCAGGCGCCGGACAGGTCGGCGCCGCCGAAGAGATCACGGACGCTGCTCTGCGGGCCATGCTCGAGCAGCACCTGTTCGGCCCGGCCGCCTACGTGCGTGCCGTGCTGCCCCACATGAGGGAACGTCGCTCTGGTGCGGTCGTGCAGATGAGCAGCCAGGGCGGGCGGATGTCGTTTCCCGCCGTCGGCAGCTACTCAGCCGGCAAGTTCGCGCTCGAGGGCTGGTCGGAGGCGCTGGCGGGCGAGGTCGCACCGTTCGGCATCCGTGTCCTCATCGTCGAGCCCAGTCGATTCCGCACCGCGTTCAACGCCGCGGACGTGCTCAACACAGCGCGGCAGAGCTCGATCTACGAGGGGGTCACCGGTGCCGTGCGCGCGAACATGGAGGGAGCCGACGGCATCCAGGAGGGCGACCCGGCACGAGCCGCCCGGGTGATCCGGAACATGCTCGACACACCCGACGCGCCGCTCCGGCTCCCGCTCGGCGCCGAGGCGGTTCGCAACCTCACCCGCGCCTACCGTGCAGCGCTCGACGACGTCGAGAAGTGGGCGTCGGTGAGCGAGTCGGCGGACTTCCCAGGTATGCCGCCCGCGGTTCGCCCGTTCTGATCGCCGTACGCTGATGGCCGAGGCGGCATCCAGTTCGGCGTCGAGCGCTGACTCCGGAACGGCACATCCCGACTGCGGGAGTGCCCGCGACCTATTCGCCCAGCTCTCAACGCCCGGCTCCGCCGACGTTGGGCCGCTTCCAGCATCCGGTCGAACCGGATGCCGAGTCGGTAGGTCACGATGGCGACGACGACACCAATACCGCGCCAAAACGGCCCACTACCAGCGAAGACTCCGACCCCACCAGGTGCGGCTGGAGTACCAAGCGCGGTTCAGCACCAGAACGCCTGACCCCGCAGTCGAGTTGCGATGATGTGCGTCAACCGCGCGGCGCTCGGTCCGCAGGATCGTCGCGACGCTGAGCTGCACGGCTCGGCTGGGCGGGGATGGTGCCGTCAGTACGAGTCGTGGCCGCCGCAGTCGCAGCCGCAGGCTTGGATTTGCGGCGGTGGAGCGTGAGAGTCATGACCAGTACGACCAGCGCTCCGACGATCAGCCCGAGGATCGCGCTGGCCACCGTGTTGACGAGCCAGCCGACGAGCCCGCCGAGCGCACCCGTGGAGTCGTGGGCGGCGACCTCCACGTGGTGCACGGCCTCGTACAGGAAGTGCAGGTTCAGCTCGTTCGTGCCTAGCAGCAGGATGTGCCCGCCCACCCACAGCATCGCCGCGGTGCCGACCACCGTCAGCACGGTGAGGACTACCGGCATCGCCCTCACCAGACCGCGGCCGAACGTGGCGACGGCGCCGGAACGTTGCGACAGGCGCAGCCCGGCGTCGTCCATCTTTACGATCAGGGCCACCACGCCGTACACCATGACGGTTATGACGACGGCGACGACCGCCAGGATCGCCAGGCGGGACCAGAACGCCTCATTGATCACCTCGTTGAGGCTGATGACCATGATCTCCGCCGAGAGGATCAGGTCGGTTCGTACCGCCCCGGACACCAGTGTCGTCTCGTCCTGCACCTCTTCCTCGCCCGCGCCGTGGGCATCGTGATGGGAGATCTTGGCCCACACCTTCTCCGCGCCTTCGTAACAGAGGTAGGCGCCGCCGAGCATGAGGATCGGAGTGAGCAGCCAGGGCACGAACTGACTGAGCAGCAGCATGGCCGGCAGGATGATGAAGAACTTGTTGCGCAGCGACCCCAGGGCAATGCGCTTGATAATCGGCAACTCGCGCTCGGCCGCCAGGCTCCGCACGTACTGCGGCGTGACGGCAGCATCGTCGACGACGACGCCCGCAGCCTTGGCGCCGGCCTTCGCGGCGCCCGCCCCGATGTCATCGATCGACGCGGCAGCGGCTCGGGCCAGCACCGCCACGTCATCCAGCAGGGCTACGAGTCCACCGGCCAAGGGAGGGTCCTTCCAGGGTTGCGCAGAGTTCGAACTGGCCCATTCTCGCTCAGGTCCTGTGCGCGGCAAGCCACCGCCCGGCCGTATATCGGGCGAGAGCTCGAGGTAAGCGTCTATCGCGCTCAGCCGACGACCCGCCACCACCGCGCCCGGGTCATCAACCTGGCGCCAGCTCAGGCCGAGCCCGTCCGCCGCGGTCGCCGTTAGCCAGGGTCGGCGTAGATGCGTTTCGGTCGCTGTCCGGGTCGGCCGCGGATGCCTTTGATCGGCGGGATCTCGTCGACCAGGGGCAGTAGACGGGCCGCCCTCGGCAGACAGCGACTGGAGCGACAATCCAGTTGCTGAGCAGCCTCGCGGCCTGGCGACACGAGGGGCGACGACAGGGCGTCACCAGATCCACGGCGCCACGGTCCCCCATCAACAGCGCACCCGTCAAAGTCCGGGGCGTCCACCCGGCCGCCGCAGTCGCGACGGTCGAGAACGGCCCACCCCCGTTCATCGTGACACGCTGCTCGCCGGCATGGGGGTTCGTGTCGGTGCGGCGACGGCATCTGGGCATACATGGTCGTCATCAGAGACGATCTGCAACTGGCGCCCAGGTAGCGAACGGCAGCCGGGCTGACGGATGCCGTTGGATTCGGTTCGTGTGTCAGGGGCTACGGCGCAGTGAGCGGAGCGCGGGAACCGCGTTGGTGGCGGCGAGCGCCCAGAGTACGAGCAGCGGCTGGAAGAGCAGGCGGACCGCCCGTGCCGCGTCGGTGTCCAGGCCGAATCCGTCACGCCCTTCGGTGAACTGAGCGATGTTGCCCGGGAAGACCGCGACGAAGAAGGCGGCTACGACCGCTCCGGTGAGGCCGCGTACGGGCTGTCTCCAAGCCGCGAGCAGGGCCAGCCCGAGACAGATCTCGACCACTCCGGAGGCGACGACGACGAGATCGGCGTCGAGCGGGAGCCAGGAGGGCACCTGCGCCAAGAACTCCTGGCGCGCGACTGTCAGGTGGGCGATGCCGGCACCGAGCAGCATCGCGCCCAACGCGACCTGGCCGACCGCGCCCGTCAACCGTCGGGCAAACGTGGAGGTCATGGCACCTCTCCAGTGGCGTGAACGAGGGACCGACGGCCGGCCCGCTGCGGGGGGGTGTCCCTATGGGTTTCGTCAAGCGGGGACCTCGACCTGGCGAGCCGTCGGGCTGGGGACATCCGACCATTGGCCGGCTTGATCGAGAAGCGGTCCGAGCTATGGCCAGCTGAGAGTTCGAGCTGCGGGGCGACGATCTCGGCCAGCAGGTCGGCGCGTGTCGCGGAGGGGTCGCGGCGCCCGGCGTTGGCCTTGCCGCCGGGCGGGCGGGCGACGCTGGCCGACCGGGCCAACCAGTACTGGTTCGTCGAGGAGCGGATGCGGACGGAACGCCGAACCCGAGTGACGTTGGCGACCAGGCCATCCTCCCACCCGAAGGCGGGTGCTCACCGGGGGACCCGATCGCGAAGCCGCGCGACCAAATAGTCGACCATCTGGGCCGCATCACCCTCGAATTCGACGCCGTCGTCGTCACCGAAGATGACAAACCGTCCGGGACGGCGGACGAACACCGCGACGAGAATGCCGTCGCTGTATTCGTCGACAGACAACGCGAAACGGTGGCCCAGGCGAGGAAAGAATCGATTGAGGACGCTGTCACGCGAGGCCAGGAGAACAAGGCCCCGGAAGATGTGATCCTCTTCTTCAACCGAGGCAAGTAGCGCAGCCCATTGGTACTCGGCAGCAGTCCCTCTCTCATAGGCGAGTTGAAGCCCGGAGAACTTGATGAACGGATGGTCGGCGGCGAGATCCTCTAGACCTGAACCTTCTACCCAGCGCCGTGCCGCGTCGGCGACGTGGGAGATGTCGGAGGTTTGCCCGTGCGCCTGCTGCCGCTCCTTCCAGTTGAATGACAGCAAGTATGAGCCATCGTTATCGATCACGTTTACGAATCGTTCCCCAACCGAAAGGACGGCTACTGCAGTGCCGGCCGAAGCAATGCCCACCGTAAATTTCAGCGCAAGAGAGTGATCCAACTCGCCGTTAAGCGCACCAACCAGATTCTTCTCAGACATTGGCGCATCCGTTCCCATTCCAGTACGCCTCGCATGGCCGAAGTGACATTCGAACCGTTCAGGTACCAAGTTATCCGGCCAGCAAGATTCGGATTTCGGAAGGATTTGAGCATAATCTGTCTCATTTCCCAGTCCGTACCCGCGTTGCCCCTCCAGCCTCCCGGCCCGCTCCCACGCCTTGCCGCCGCCTCGAAGATCTCTCTGGGACCCCAACCCGCCTTCGCGTCGAGCCCACCTAGGTCGACGGCGATGTTCATCCCATCATTACCGAGTGCATTCTGAACTTCGTTCACCCATTGCGGATTACCGTTCTCCCCGATGTTGGCGTATGCCTTGCCATTGCAATGGACTCCATTCAACTTCTCGGCGAGCGGGACTCCCAGCTCCGCTCTACCGAGAACAACCGTGTCTCCCACCTGCGGGTGGTATCCGGTGACAATGCCGGTATCTGCGCATGCGCATGCGCATGTCGCATCATGCCGAGGGCGAGAGCCACCGCAATTGTGCACCAGGACTGGATCATTGAGCTCTTTTCATCGTGATCAAGGGCGGTTGAGCAGGTAGGCGGGGGTGGCGTGTCGATTGTCCGGATAGGACGAAGCTCCCGGTAGGACAGCAGTCGACCAAGACGCACTGCCCAGCACGGGAGCTTCGTTGCTGACCTATCCTGCCAGCATCCCGCTGTCCACGCGCAGCCTGACCCGCCTGACCGAGCTGATCCGCGACCGCCGACGTGCGCTCGGCGGCCGCTGGCGCAGGCTGCCTGCGCAGCAGCAAGCGCTGATGGCCCTGGCCCACCTGCGCAACGGCGACACCCTCACCCGCCTCGCGGCCGGCTTCGAGGTGTCGGTGGCCACCGTGTGGCGGTACCTACGCGAGGCCGTCGACCTGCTCGCCGCCTGCGCCGACGACCTCACCGCCGCCATGCGTCGGGCTGCCCGGTTGGCGTACGCGATCCTCGACGGCACGCTGATTCCCATCGACCGGGTCGCTGACCAGCGGCCCTACTACTCCGGTAAGCACAAGCGCCACGGGGTGAACGTGCAGGTCCTGGCCGACCCGGCCGGGCGGTTGGTCTGGGCGTCGGCCGCGCTGCCCGGCGCGGTCCACGACCTCACCGCCGCCCGCACCCAGAGACTGATCGACGCGCTGACCAGCGCAAACGTGCTGACCTTCGCAGACAAGGGCTATCAGGGAGCCAGCGGAAGCGTGCGCACGCCGTTCAAGCGCCACCGATACCGACCGAATCTGTCCCGCCGCCAGCGGGCCGTCAACCGTGGTCATGCCCGGCTCCGCGCCCGCGGCGAACGAGCCATCGCCACGCTGAAGACCTGGAAGATCCTGACCAAGCTGCGTTGCTGTCCCCGCCGCGCTACGGCGATCGTGAAGGCCATCCTCGTCCTGCACAGCGCCGAGACCAGCCGCTACACAGGATGAAGACGGCTCACTACATCGCCAAGCCGGTACAAGCCCCAGACGTGTCCGGCATCCTCGAACGGCTCAGCAGCCACCCGAGCACCCAAGGATCGTCACCAGGAGAGAACGATGCACACCGATGACGAACTTGGTTGCCGCACCGCGTAAACGGGGGGTTTTCGGGGGGCGGTTCAAATCTCCATCGAAGAAAATCAAAGCCCTGACCAGTGTTCCCGCTGGTCAGGGCTTCTTCTTTGTCGGGACGGCCGGATTCGAACCGACGACCCCTTGACCCCCAGCTTTACAACGATTCTGTCACGCCATGCCAGAACAGCTCGATACATCCGCATACCCGGACACAACGGCATCACGCATCACGTCCCAATGCCATCTCATGTCGGCCACTCCTCCCCTGGCGGACCATCACCGTTACCGGATCCGTTACGGCGAACGGTCAAGGACCCGCCCTGCCGCTCTATCCAGACTGAACTGCTGACGAAAACACAGCTCGCAAGGCATCCTAGGATAGGGCGGCGAAGGCCGTTGAATACGTGATCACCACACCGGCCGCCAACCGACGAGCCCGTGAGGCATCGACGGACTGCGAGCATTCCAGCATGGACCGTGATTGCTACGGTTGAGCGCGTGATCGAGGTCGGTGTGACTGCGGTGGCGACGCTTTGCGCGGTCGTTCTCGGTGGCTGGCTGACGCTCCGCGGGCAGGACCGCCTGTGGCGCCGGGACACCGAGCGACAGTGGCGGGACATCCGGCTCAAGGCATACACGGACTTCCTGACCGCGATGCGGGAGCTCGTGGCCTACCTGCTCACGCCAACGGCCGTGGTCACCGCGGTGCCGCGCCAGAGCGGGGAGGGCGACGACATGCCGTTCTTCGATGAGCGCGGCACGCGGCACAAGGAGCGTCTCGAGGCCACCAAGTCCGCGATTCGCCTGGTCGCCGGTACCGCCACAGTGGTCGAGGCCACCGACGCGCTGGTCCGCCGAGCACGCCTCGTCGCCGTCGCCCGTGCCGAGCATGGACCCGATGCGATACCGCCGGAGCGGTTCACCGAACTGTGGGCCGCCGAGCGCGCGTTTCTGCGCGACGCCCGCGCTGAGGTAGGCCTCGTCAGACCGTCGGATCAGTAGCCGTCCAAGGACCGGACCACGTGCGGTCCGAGGACCGGTCGCCGCACGTGGGCAAGACTCAAGAGCATCATTTTGTACGGGTGAAGGGCACGTTCCATCCGCAGGCGCTCACGGAGTTTGTGCCGGAACGCGCCCAACTCCGACCGGATGCCGAGATCGTCCCACAGAGGCTCGGGCCGGGCCGTGAGTAACAGCGACTGGACGAACCCGAGGCAGTAAGCGTCCGTCTCGTCGATGACGTAGATCGATGTCGTACGCAGGTGGCCGTCCTCGGCGGGCTCGACGATCGCGTCGCGCGCGTGCTGCCGGCCGGCGAACGTCCGGTGCACGTCCCGGCGCCCGGTGGTGATCTCACGGTAGTCGCGCATGGTCCGCGCCGTGCCCGCATCGTCGGCGGTGAGCCGGGTAACTGGGTCGACGAGGACGTATCGCAACAGCGGCCGTGTCAGGACGTGCAGGCTGATCCGGTACCGCGGGAGCGGCCCGTCGATCGGCAGCAGCGGATCGGGCGAGCCGTCCGCGCGAACGGTCAGCTTATGGCTGAACGAGGTGTTCCCGTCGTCGTAGCGTCCGGCGAAGATCCGGGCCCGCTCAGCGAAGCGAGCTACGTCCGCGTCGGCCACGCCGGGAAGGAGGGCGAGCCGGTCTGCGATCGTCGCCAGGGTGCTCGTCCCGTCCACCACCACGACGAGGTCGAGGTCGGATGCCGTGCAGACGTTGTAGAACGCGCCATAGTCGACCGACCCGCAGACGACCGCGCTGCTGCCGGCCCCGCGAAGGAGATCGCTGAGCAGTTCGGCGTCGCGCAGCCGGCGGCAGGTCTCCACCACTGCCTGCAAGGGTGGTGGGCGCCGCCGTCCGAGCTCACCCGCACGGGTGAATCGCTCGTCGTGGTACAGCCGAAGAAAAAGCGCATCGTCCAGCAACTCGGCGCCCTCGGCGCCCGCCATGACGGCGAGCGTGTGCGAGGCGAGCAGCCCGATCTTCCCCGCGTACGAAGGCATCAGACCGGCGAGCGCCTCGGCGAGCGCACCGAGCAGCTCGTCCGGCGGCAGCTCCGGCAACATCGCGATGACCTGCCGGTACAGCTCGCGCGGCAGCTTCCAGTCGGCCGCGCCGTTGGCCTCGCGCACGGCGTCGGCGATGCGTCGCGCCGCAGGCGGCGGTGCTGGCCAGGGTTCCCGGTTGTTCGGCATGGCGGGCACGGAATCACCTGGAAGGGGTGGCCGGAACGCCGTTCGCGGCGCGGAAGCATCGGGAAGCATCCACAACCGCATATCGCTTCCGGATGCTTCCCGATGGTATGAACGTGTGGTGGGACGGTCGAACTATGTGCCGGTGCCCGACGACCTCCGCGAGGCGGCGAGGCTCTTCCTCTCGACGCTGAACCAGTATTGGCTCGGTTACAACGGCAAGGAGCTGTCCAATCGGGCTTTCGCCCACAAAGGCAAACTGAGCCCGGCCAACGTACAGCGGATCTACGCGTACGAGATCGGACTGCCACCCAGGAATCTCCGGCTCCTGCTGGAGGGCGGCCTGGAGCACGAACGAGCCTCGGTCTGCAAGGCATACTTGACGGCGTACGGCCGCTTGTACCCCGACGACGACGGACTCAAGTGGGTCCAAGAAGTCGCCGAACAGACTGGCGTTCCGGAGCGGTCCGGAGCCGTCGAAAACCTGGAACGGGCCACCCACGCGGCGATGCGCGAGGCGAACCGCCTCGTTGACACCCGGTCGGTGGAGCTGTTTCTGGAAGACCTGTACGTGCAGCGCTGCTTCACCGGTAGCCGCGAGGTGCGCACCGAGGCAGAGCTCGAAGCCCGGTGCCGAACTGAGTCGGTCACGGTGATCGTCGGCGAGCCCGGCACTGGCAAGACCAGCGCCCTGTGGCGGCTCACTGAGGGGCTGCGGCGAACCGGCCGAACCACGTGGCTCGTCGCTGCAGGCGCGATCGAGACCGCGTTGCCGATCGCCGACATCGCGTGGGCCCTCCGCGCGGCGTCCCGGGACGCCGGACCACCGGTGCTGCTGGTCGACACCGTGGACCTGCTGCTGCGCTCCGACGAGTTTCCATCCGCTCTGGACGAGATGATCCGGGCCTGCTCCAGCGCCGGTGCCGCACTCGTCATGACCTGCCGCCCGCGAGAGTACGAGGTGCTACGCCGCTACGCCAAGCACTACGACATCGAGACACTGCAACTCGGCCCGTACAGCGACGCGGAACTGCCTACGGCCGTGAAGAAGCACGCGAAGCACTTCATCGAGGGCCGGTTCGACCCGACAACGATCGCCACGGCCGTCCTGACGGCGGTGGCCCGCGGCCTGCCCATCGCGCAGATCTGCCAGGTGCCGCTGACCCTGCGGATGCTGTTCGAGTTGCACCAACTCGAGCACACCGGTGACGAGCCGCTGGAGACAGAGATCGACGTCACCGATCTCTTCGACAAGTACTGGCAGCTGCGGGTGCGCACCGACGCGCGGACCAATCGGGCGGGCGCCGACCGACACGACGACCTCTCGGCCGCGGCCGAGAGGCTCGCCGTCGTGATGCTGGCCGCCGGGACACCGCGCATCGACGATGCCAGCACGCGGGCGCTGGGGCGGGTCGAAGGACTCCTCGACGATCTCGAGACTCTGGTGCGCCGAAGCGTGGTGCACATGGTCGGCGATGGCCTGCGTGAGTTCTTCCACCAGACCTTCTTCGAGTACGCGGTCGCCCGGGCCATCGTCGCGCTCGGCGCCTCCGCGCTCGACGCCCTTGTCGCGCGAACCGTTGCCCGGCCCGACGACGCGTTCCTCGGCGCGGTGACGCAGCAGGCGCTCGTATACGCCTGCCGTACGGTCCAGGACGCCGCTGTCGCCGACCGCGCGTTCGCCACCCTGCTCCGCTGTGCCGACAACGGCGTCCAGCAGGTCGCGATCGCCGCGTACGCGCAGGCCCGTCATCGCGGCCCGCAGACCGAGACCGCCGGTCGCCGGCTGCTGGCGACAGCTGGCAAGGGACTTGGCCGCCGGTACCTGATCTTCGTCTCGCGGGTCCGCCATGACGACCTCGGTTCGGTGATCGAGGACCTCGCGCTGGTCTGGCAGTACGACGACGACCACGTGCGCGCCGAGTTGTTCGGCGCGCTGAGGTCCCTCGCCGTCGTCCGGCGCGACCCGATCCTCGACGTGGTGACCGCCGAGGACTCCGAGCACCTCGCCTGGTACCTGGGACTCGATCCGCAGGCCGCACAACAGCGGCGAAGGCCGGTCGTCGAACTCCTCGGCGAGCTCGCCGCAGCGGACCCGGCCTGGTGCGCCGACCGTCTTGAGGACGTGGCTCGGATGGCCACCCGCGACGACGGTGCCCAGGACGGCCCGGCCGCCGTGCTCACCGTCGCCGCCGAGTGTCGGCTCCCGGCGGACCGGTTGCGCCGCCTGCTGGCCGTGATTCCGCCTGAAGTGAAGACCGACCCGAGCGGTGCCAACGAGCTTGGCCTGGTCGTCTCCGGCATCATCCGGCAGATCTGGGCATCAGAGGGCGCCGACCCAGTCGCCATCGCCGAGGACCTCGTGGCCGGCGTGTCGTCGCACGCCTCGCTCGGGCCAGACCACGGGTGGTCGCCACCGTCGTGGCTCTCCGGGCCTGCACGCCTTCGAGCGCTGGCCGACCTGGCATGTGAACAAGAGTCGGCTCTCGCCGAGAGGCTGATCGCGATTCTGATGTCGTCAACGGACCCGATGGCCCGTACGCACATCGGAAACTATTTCCTGAAGCATCTGCTCGACGGTGAGCACCGATGTCGGTTGCCGGGGGGACCGGAGCCTGCCGAAAGTCCGGCGATCAAGGCGACGCGGAAGCGGTGTGCCGAGGTGCTGCGGTCAGCTGCACCGGCGACCCGCGGAGACCGATCGGACAAAGCGCTGTGGCGACAGGCGTTGTACGCGGGCTCGTTGCCACCCGCGGAGGTGGCGGCCATCGTGGCGGAGGCGGTCCGGGGCGACGTGGATCCCGGCTGGCTGGACGCCAACCGGCTGGCTGCGCTTGTCGTACCGGCGGCGCTCGGTGGGATACCTGGTGCCCGCAACGCGCTGGACAGGTGGTCGCACCGCAGCACTCCAAGGCCCGGCGACGGTCAGCTACGCAAGATCGTCATGCCCCGCCTGGAGCACCTGGCCGCCGAGTTCCCACAGGCGCTCGACCATCTCATCGGCGACGCGCTCGCCACGACCGACGGACGCTACGTCGACGGGGCGATCACCAAGCTGGCGCACAAGCGCTTGGCGCTCCCGGCGGACTTCGCAAAGCGCGTCACACCGCTCGTACACGCGCTGCTCGCGAGCAAGGTCCCGGCCACTGCGCGACACGGCTTCTCCATCGCGGCCCGGGTCGAGCACGGCCGGATCGTCGAGTCGAAGGCGATCGTGGCCGCGCTGGAGCTCCGGGGCAGAGACGCGTTGACGGCGGTACTAAACGTGGTCAAGGCGAGCCTCGAGCACGACGCCGAGCGTTGGAGCACACCCGACGAGTTCGCTCGGCTCGACAAGGCCCTCGAAGCCCTGGAAAAGACAGGTGCGGCCCCTGATCCCACCCTCGGTAGGCGAGCATACGAGTATCGCCGCATCTTGTACTGCCACAGCGGCCCGATCGGCACCATCACCGAGCGCCGCGCCACCCTCGAACGGGTCCGCGAACTCGTCCTAAAACCCGGCGATCCGGTACTGCTCGAACCCCTCGGGCGCCTCTTGTCCCGGCTGGCGAAGACCGACGCCGACGCCGCGGCCGCGCTGCTCGTCGACACCGCGACGACCATCGAGAGCATCACGGTGGCCGACTCGACGAACTCGTGGAAGTCACGCAGAGCCTTCCGGTTGCGACACGCCATCCGCAACGTGATGGTGGAGCTGCCGTACGGTACCTGGAAACGCACCATGGGAGCCCTCGCGCGGCAGGACGTCCAGGTGTTCACCAGTGCGATCGACGTCAGCATCCGCGAAGGTTCCGAGGAGGCCGCCGCGTACATTCGGAAGCTGATCAAGGATCTTCGCCTGCAAGACGACCGGGTGGAGGCGATGCTCCGAAACGCCACGACGCGCAGGCAACGCATCACCGGCGGCATCAGTACCTGGCCGGAGCTGCTCAACCTTTGGCGAGCCGAGAGCATCCACAGTCGTTACGGATCTGAGATCCACCCCCAGTAGCCAGTCGTCCATTCGTTGGCCTGCGGTGTCAGAGCCATCTCCGTCATCTCCAGGGGCAGCTTGGGCTTGTGTCTTGGCGAGCTGCTCGGTTACGGGCTGGCCGAGTCCCTGGGGGTGGCGATCGGGGTGGTGGCCGCCGCGGTGGGTGATGCGCCTGGCTACTCACCGCTGCCGGCTAATCAGAGCCTCGTCCGAGCGCGGAGCCGACGGCGGGGACGAGCAGCAGCGCACCGTCGGACAGCAGCCAGCGCACCTACGCTGATTGCACCTGCCCATCCGGCTCTGGCGTCCAGCCGACCAGCGCGGCAAGATGCGCGGGTGGCCGTGAACTTCGTGCTGACCGAGGCGCTTGACGTGCCGCCCGGTGACCCGCTTGGGCGCACCTGGGTGGGGTGGAAGGCGACCGCGACCGACGATGAGTTGTGGGAAATCAACCGCGGCGTCTGGACTCTCGGGAGCCGGGTCGAAGGCGAGCGAATTGCGACCCTGTCGTTCGGCGGCCGTGTGCAGGTCGTTGCGGAGATTGACGGCCGCACGCGCCACGATGTTGACGGCGCGACGAAGTGGGCGCTGTTGGGCCGAGTGCTGCGCCCCGGCGACCCAGTCCATGATGCGCTGAAAGGCAGGCCGACGCCGCGGCACCGCAACCCGGTTGGCTACTTCGACACTGCGGCGCTGGATTCACTCCCAGCGGCCGAACGGGCCGGCCTAGACCGGCGTGAGCGGGTCACAATGGTTGTGACGTGGAACCCCGAGCGGTGGAACCCGGACGGCTGGGCCGAGACCGTCTACCCGCGTGACGTCGAGGCGGTCGAGTCGGGGCGGATCCTGCGTGGGCAGTGGGCCACCGGGAACCGCAAGACCGGCATCGAACCTGGCGACCGCGTCTTCTTCTTGCGGCAGGGGCCCGAACCGCGCGGCATCATCGGCAGCGGCACCGCCACCAGTCGAATCTTCCCGGCCGAGCAGTGGGACGACAAGTGCGCCGACGAGGACGCCAACTACGTACTGATCGACTGGGACACGCTCCTGTTGCCGGAGGACGGGCTGCCGCACGCGTTCTTGGTCGGCCAGATCCCGGAGGGTGGCGGGTGGCGGCCGCAGAGCAGCGGGTGGGTACTACCGCCGCGCGCCGCCGCGAAGCTCGAAAAGCTCTGGGCAGATCACCTCGGTCATCCGGTTCCCTGCCGGCACGCGGTTCGCCTCGGCAGGGTTGGCAGATGGATCCCGCGCGGCGCCGGAAGGTCGAAGACGCCGCGCAGGACCGGCTGATGGCGTACTTCCGCGACCGTGGCTGGATCGTGCGGGACGTCCGGTTCGGCAATCCCTATGACGCCATCGCCACCAAAAACGGCCGGACGCTGTGGCTGGAGGCCAAGGGCACCGAGACCAAGGGTGCAGCGGTGATCGTCTCACGCCGCGAGGTGCAGTGGGCCCGGGAGCACGTCGGCGACTGCGTGCTCGGCATCCTGTCCGATGTCGTCTTCGCGCCGGACGGTGAAGTCGACCCGGCGAGCGGAAAATTCCGGGTCTTCACATGGAACCCGGACGGCGGCGCGCTTTCGGCCCGTGACTTCGACTTCACCCCGGCCGAGAACGACCGCCAGGACTGATGCGGGGGTTGCTAGCGGCGCGCTTGCGGTGATGGTGGTGCTGGCGTTGTGCTGCCCAGCATAGGTTCCGCTACGTGTCCGTCTCCTCGTCGTCGGTCCTGTAGTCAGGGGTGTGCTAGGTCAACGCGGATGGCAGATTCCCCGACACCGCGGAGAACGGGATTCAGCGTCGAGTATCGGTCGGTCGAGAGGTTACAGCGGCTGATTGCGGCGGCACTGGTACCGGCGCACCATATGGGCCATCGCCGCCGCCCGCACCGGCCGCCAGTCCACCGGCCGCACCCCGGGCACCACAGGCGAGCGGAAACTGCACCCGTACGCGGGCGACCCTCGACTGCAAGTCGCCGCCGAATCGGTCGCCGAGGCCCAGGAGGACGGGCGGAACCGGCTTGGTCTCGACGTCGACGCCGCCTCGATGTTGCGCAGCGGCTGCCTACCGCCGCTGAACCCAGCCATTACTCGCCACACACACTCGGCCGGGAAGTAGCGTGCGAGCCCCGGGCCGGGCTATCTGCCCGGCGTCACGAGCCAACTGGGAACACCGGCCGGAAGCGACACCGGACGCAAACTCCCGAATTGCCGCCTGATGCGCGTGCAGCACCGCCTACCTGACCGCTGCGGTAGCGGCTACGTGCTGTCCGTGGTCGACCGGGTGTAGCTGATAACGTACGGGACGACTACCACGCTCCCTTCGTCGCACACCACTGTCACGTGAGCAGGGAAGCTAACATGACGATTGAATTCGCCTTCGGCGTGCCGACCCGGTTGGCGTTCGGGCCGGGAAGCGTCGACGGGCTCGCGGCGGCGGTCGCCGAGGCCGGCTCGCGCGCACTGGTGATCACGGGCCATGCAAGCAGCCGAGGAAGCGGGCTGCTCGACCGCTGCACGCATGCGCTCCGCGAGACCGGCGTGCAGAGCACCGTGTACGACGGCATCGACAGCAACCCGACGTACGAGTCCATTCTGGCCGCCGCCGAAAGCGGACGCGCCGCTGGCGCGGAGGCGATCGTCGCCATCGGGGGCGGCAGCGCCATGGATGCCGGGCGACTGACCGCCCTCGCCATGGCCGATCCGCAGCGATTCTGGGAGTGCCGCGTCAGCGGTTCGCTCAGCGTTCCCGGCATCCCAGCGGGCCTGACTCCCACGTTCACCGTTCCGACCCTGCACGGCACGGGCGCCGAGATCTCTCCGGCCGCTCTGGTGCGCCGGGGAACGGCCAAGGAGGTGTTCTTCAGCCCACACCTCTTTCCCCGGGCGGCCTTCGTGGAGCCCTCGCTGGCGCTGACGGCCTCCGCCAAGCTCACCGCCGAGGCCGGCGTAGATGCCTTGATTCAGGGACTGGAGGCGTACGTGTCGCGGAGAGCCCAGCCGTTCTCCGATATGTTCGCCCTGGAGGCGATCCGCCTGGCCGCGCGGTGGCTTCCCGCTGCGGTGCGGGATCCGGCTGATCCGGAGGCCCGCGAGTTCGTGGCGCTGGCCGCACTTCTCAGTCTCTACGCGGTCAACCAGGCCGGCGTCGGCGGGATCCACGCGTTGAGCAATCCGCTCAGCGGGCGGTACAACCTTCACCACGGCCGTGCTCTGAGCCTGGTTGCCGTGGCGGTCGTGGAATACAACCTGGCCAGCTCGCCCGATCGGTTCGCGACTGTCGCACGACTGCTCGACGAGGCGGATGCCGGCGAACCCGCTCGGTCGCTTGGAGATTGGCTGGTCGGCCTCGGCCTAGGCGGGCGGCTGTCCGACCATGGGGCGCGACCCGACGACTTGGATGCCATGGCGGTGGAAGCGCAGAACCCAGACATGGCGACGAATCCTCAGGCCCTACCGCCCGAGGCCGTCCGCAGGATCTACCGGTCACTGATGTAGGCATGACCGGTCGGTGGATCGTTCCGGCGGAGGAGTTGCCAGACGCGCCCGTCGCATTGGTCGGCGGCAAGGCGGCTGGCCTGGGGATCCTGTTCGCCGCGTCGATACCAGTGCCCAGCGGCTTCTGCATAACGACGGCGGCACTGACGGCCGCCGGCGCCGTGGAGGATGAGATCCTTGCCGCCCTGGCACGGCAGAGGAAGGCGGGCGTCGCGCGCTTTGCCGTCCGGTCCTCCCATCCGGGTGAGGACACCGCGGATGCCGGTGCCCCCGGCATCTATCACAGCGAAGTCGGGGCCTCGACCGACAGCGAGGTGCTGGCTGCCGTCCGCCGCGTCTGGTACTCGGCGGCCGACCCGACGGCCGCCGAGTACCGCCGCCGACGGGGCATCCACGGCGACGGAAGGCCCATCGCGGTGCTGGTGCAGCACGCGCCGGAGGCGGTGGCCGGCGGCGTCATTTACACAATGCTGCCGCATGACAATGATCCGAGCGCGGTCCTCATCGAGTACTCGGCAGGCCCGCCGAGCAACGTCACCGACAACGTCGTTATGCCGCACAGGTGTGTGGTGAGCAAACGCCGGCCCGAGGCCGTCCGGCTCGACTCCGCCGTCCTCGCTCCTGACCAAGCACGAACCCTGGTGTCGTGGGCCCTCGCTGCCGAACGGAGCGTCGACGCGCCGCTGAATCTTGAGTGGCTGCTCGACCGGGATGGTCAGCTGTGGATGCTCCAGGCGCGCCGCTTGCTGTACCCGGCGACGGGACCGACGCCGCCATACACGGCACTCGCGGCGGGCACGAGCCTTCACAGCGAGAAACTCGTCCCGTTCCGGCTCGCGAACGCCGATGTACCCACGATCGAGGCCCACCTCATTCTGCCGAGCGCCTTCCAGGCCGCCGGCACTACCGCGGTCCGCGAGGCCTGCGCTGAGGTGTTCCGCCACTACGTCGCCACCGGCGCGGTCTCGATCCGGTCCGCTTACTGGTCAGCACGGGAGTCCGGCGACATGCTCTCGCAATCACCGCAGCTGCGATCCGTCGAGGACTGCCTGGCATACCTTGAGTCATACTGGCGGTCGGTTCTGGCCGGCGGCCGCGTCGACTACTCCACCGAGGTCGCTCTGCTGGTCTCCAACTGGATGCTACCGCGGGCTTCGGTGATCGCCACCGCTCCCGGGTGTGGCCAGCCGATTGTCCTCGCGGCGATCTACGGCCTCATGGATGGCCTGGAGACCTGCAGTCACGACGTCTTCGTGGTGGATGCGGACAGCTTCGAGGTACGTGACGCGCGCACCCCGGTCAAGCCATTCGCCGTGCTGGCCGGCCATTCCCGGCCGCAGGCGCTGCCCGCCGAGCTGCGAAACCGGCCGGTGCTTGCCTCGTACGAGATACACATGGCGGCCGGCGTTGCCGCAGCGGTCGCCGCTGCGGTCGGCCCGGCACGGGTGGAACTCCTTTTTGGTGCGCGGGAAGCGCCCACCGGCCGGCCGATTGTGACCTGGCAGATCACGTTGCTGGCGCCTGACGCCGACATGAACTATTACGCCGTGGTGGAGGGCGGAGATCAGCGCGCGGTCGCCGAAGGGCACTTCGCACCGCTCTACCGCCCTGACGACGTCGAAAGACTGCCCACAGCAGACAATCCGCAGATTGTTGCGATCAATTTCGAGCGTTTCAAGCTGCGCGATCCGCGGCTCGGGGCCGAGCTCGCCGCCAAACTGCGCGACACCGGGCTACCGGTGGCCTTGAAGGGCTCCGTGCTCTCCCATTTCGCCGCCCTACTGCGCGAGTACGGCGTCACCGTGTTCCCGGTCAACGAATTGCCCGCGCTGTCAGCCGGGACGCCGGTCTGCCTGACCCCGGTGTGATGTTGCGGTCAACGATTGCGAGTCAGGAAGTATGTCAGCAGGTTCACGAGGATGCCGGACGCGATGAGAGCGAGCGTCGGCATGACCGAAACCGACCATTCGTTGGCCCAGAGATAGATCACGAAGAGAGCCACGCTCATAATGGCCACAATTACCGCCGATCTGACGGCCTGGCCCTCTCGCAA
Source organism: Micromonospora sp. C41 (assembly GCF_018070485.1). Lineage (NCBI taxonomy): Bacteria > Bacillati > Actinomycetota > Actinomycetes > Micromonosporales > Micromonosporaceae > Micromonospora > Micromonospora sp. C41. The sequence goes on from NZ_JAGPXP010000011.1 coordinate 122,867, forward strand.
GAAGCCTTCTGCGCACAATTCCTGCAGGACCCTCAGGGCAAGGACGCCTTGGTAAACCCAGTATACCGGCGCGTGCTCGCCTGCCGTAACCCGACGACTGCGAAAGGCCCCCTTAAGGGTGCCATCCTCCGCCTGGCGGTCCAGCAGCATCTCCCCCATACCGGCCACTCTCTGCTGCAACCCCTGCGTGAGGGCGGCGGACCGGAACCGGAAGTCGAGCAGGAGCGCCCCCATCGCCCTGACCAACAACGCCTCGATAGGGTATTCGTGGGAGATGATGCGCTTAACGTAACGGCTGCGGCCACGAGAGAGAAGCTGCTCGTATTCGTCGAAGCAATCAGCCACGACCAGCTTCCGGACTTTTCTCTTCGACGTCCTCCGCACCAGCCATCGGGCCGCCAGCCCCAGCTCGTCCCTGCTGCTGTCGGCCCCCCGCAGCAACGCGAGAACGGCCAAGGCAGTGTGCCCGAGCAATGGCGGGCCGCCATATGAGCGGCCGAAACCACCGGAGCCCGCCTGGGCCGACTTGAGCCAGGAGATCGCGTCGTCACGCATTGCCCGCAGCCGCAGGTGGTAGCTTACGCCGTGCTCCGGCCTGATCAGCGACATCCATTCGTCCAGCAGGACCACCATGCTCGCGGTTGGCCCCACCGCAGGGCCGTACTGGTCGGGACTCGCCATGTGGGTGGTATCGGTGTAATACCAACCCATGCCGACTCGGTTGCGCTCTATCCAGTCCACCGATTCCTGCAGCCAAGCGGCCCGCGCGGCGGCGCTGGAGAGTTCGGCGGCCGAGGCGGGGGTCGGCGGAACGCCGGGATCTCCGTCAGGTGCCAGGAAACCCGCACTGAGGAGCGCTTGAACCGCAAAGATGGTGTCGTTGACAATCCCCTCCATGTGGTCCTTCGCGGAGATCGACGGGGTGAGCCTGATCGACGGCCATGAACCATCCACCCGCCTCAGCGAGATCAGGGTTACCAACGCCTGCTCAATCATCTCGGCGCGTTCAGCGTTGCCTAGGGCGGGCCCCATCAGCGAGCTCAGCAGCCCCAAAGAGGTGGCGCACGTGTCGATCTCGAAGGGAGCGATCGGCACCGGCCGTTCGTCGTTGAACAGCGGCCACAGCGACCCGACCTCGCCGCCGACCTTGACGACTGTCCGGCGGGAGACGGCGAACTCACTGGCGAAGCGGACGCCGACCCGAACGCGCTCCATGGAAAGGCTGGTGTCTGCAGGAATCAAGGTATCTCCGAACGCAATTTCTCAACGGACCGGACACCTCGCAATGGAACGCTCACAACGCCGCGGGAGCCAGAATAATTGGACATTCGAAGTCACATCTCGTACAACCCTTCTTCCCACCCGCGACCCCTTCGCCGAAAAGCCCGCCGGACACGACGCAGCTCACTTGGGCTCCGCGCTGCTTTAGGGTGAGCTCGTCGAGCTTGCGTATCTGCGGAAAACGGGTCAGGTTCACGGCATGTGCGGCGACGCGAGCGGCCTTCAGGCCCTCGATGACCGATGCCGTCGTGGGCACTCCACCTGTATGTTCCTCCCGCGTTACGGAGTTGAGAACGGAAGCGCCGCCGAGAAACGCCATGATCGCTCCGCCGATCGCGTTCGTCACGTGGTCGAAACCGATAGAGCTGTCGGTCACCATGGGGCCGAGGGGCATGAAGGGGCAGTCGGCCTCGGCGATGAGGTCGCAATATTCGGCGATCTGGTCCATGGCCAGATGGCCGACGCCTTCCATGAGGCAGGAAACACCGCGAGACCGCAGCTCCCTGACGATTTCGATCTGCCTCGCGGTCTCCAGCCGATGAGCCTCGTCGAGTCCGGCGGCTATATCTGCCGGCCGGAACGTCGTGCCGACCGAGACGGTCGCCTCATGGCGGAGGAACAACTTCGCGATGTCGTCGAAGCCTTCGCGGAAGGCGTTGATGCGCTGACCCTTCTTCAGTTGCGTCCGGATCGCCAGCCCGCCACCCCGGGATGTCACCGGTACCGCTCGTGACTTCGCAGCGATCTCGTAAATGTCCATATCGGACGTGAAGTGGAGGGTCATGAAAGCAACGCCACCCTCGAGCATTTCCTCGATGCGCTCGAGTAGCGGCTCCTTGAGAAGGCCGTGTCGTGGTGAATATGCTGTATATTGCGGAAGAGTACCGACCGGGCCGGCGAAGGTCTCGACCATATCTCGCCAGAAGTTTTTTTCCTTGGGATCGATGGTGTGATCCATGACGAGATCGGGGCCGAAGGCGCTCTCGCTGAGGAATTCAATCTTTCCTTGTTCACCCGCGCGGGGCGTCCAATGCGAAATGCCGATGTTCGTGTTTATCTTGATGGGAACCACGCGGCCGACCGCGACGTTCCGCTTTCGGCCTCGCAAGATGACAGCGCTACCTCGATCAACGGCCGCGACAAGATCGCCGGCGCCGACATATCCCGCCCGCACGTCATTGATCTCGGCAATGCTGGCCACGTCACCCATGATCGGAGGGTACTACCTTGATTGTGGGTGAACAACGATCGATGGGGCGGCATCCAGCGCCAAAAGTACTGCCTTTTTCAAGCTGATCTTGCTGCTCAGCCTCAATCCACCGACGCAGTTGACGGCAATCGCTAGTTGATCATTGCGGTGTTGAGTCGTTCGGGGGCGTGCGGGAGTTGTCGATCACGTGATCGGTTTGCTCCGGGTGATTGTTCGGGGGCGGTAGTGGGGGTTGTGGCCTGTGACTGTGCCGTCTGATTCCGGTTGGTATAGGGGTTTCAGCCGGGTGTGCTGTGGACGGCGGTGAACAGGTTGTCGAACCCGGCGGCCCGCCGCCAGTGGCCGGGTAGGTGCAGGTGGATGGTGCGGGCTCGGTGCGCGATCCGGACGGCGACGTTGATGATCCTGGTCCGGATTGTCGCGGGCCGGGCGGTGGCCGTAGGCGCCCGCGGCGAGGTGGCCGGTGGCGCAGGCGAGGTTGTGCGCGATCGCGGCGCAGGTCAGCCAGGCGTCGGCTGATACATCCGCGAATGCATACAGAACGCTCCCCTCTTCCGACATTCGCTGCCGGCTCATGTCACCCACTCCGCTGCGGCGAGCCTCGATTCGTTACTGCGTCCGTTACGCCATCCGGTCAAGGACCGGCTCTGACAACGTGTCCGCGGCGGCGCGTGTAGCCGACCGCACCTTTTGCAAGCATCCTAGGAAAGGATGCTTGTGCGATCGAGGAAGACGCGGCATTGCCTCTACCGCGGCCAGTCCTCGCAGGCCTTCTCAACTCCGCCAGGACTCGACTTTGAGCCCGCCAACTAGGCTGGAGCCGAGAACGTTAGCTCGCTGCGTCAGCTACTGCCAGGGCGGGACGATCTTGAGAGCCGTAGTGAATGAAATCTGGGAAGTTGATCTCTACCATCGCAGGTAAAGGAGTCTGCTCCCCGCGCACGCGGGGGTGGTCCCTGCGCGTTGGACTCGACGATCGCAGCCCCTGACTGCTCCCCGCGCACGCGGGGGTGGTCCGGAGCAGCCGCGATGGCTGAGGACACGAGCACCCTGCTCCCCGCGCACGCGGGGGTGGTCCGTGCCTGATCCACAAGTGATGGGAGCGGTGCTGCTGCTCCCCGCGCACGCGGGGGTGGTCCGAACACCCGGCACCTCCACATCGTGAAGGGAGACTGCTCCCCGCGCACGCGGGGGTGGTCCGTACGGCGCGGCGCCGCGATGGACGCCTGAGCGCTGCTCCCCGCGCACGCGGGGGTGGTCCGTTCCGGCGCTTCCGCCGCCTGCCCTCCGGAGACTGCTCCCCGCGCACGCGGGGGTGGTCCTCGCTCAGCGCGGCTGAGATCCCAATGCAGTGTCTGCTCCCCGCGCACGCGGGGGTGGTCCGGCCACTGGTGGTCCGGCGCTCAGCCGGTCGCGCTGCTCCCCGCGCACGCGGGGGTGGTCCGAAGTGGACCGGTGGCGGAAGAACCCCGCCGCCCTGCTCCCCGCGCACGCGGGGGTGGTCCTCGTGGGACGGCTCCGCTTCCTCACCACCGAGACTGCTCCCCGCGCACGCGGGGGTGGTCCTGACCGATCCGAAGCGCCGCCCTGGCCGCCCGACTGCTCCCCGCGCACGCGGGGGTGGTCCCGGACCAAGCGCCCGGTCATGGGCAAGATCTGCTCCCCGCGCACGCGGGGGTGGTCCCTGGACGAGGAGCCCGACACCCGCAAGCCCGTCCTGCTCCCCGCGCACGCGGGGGTGGTCCGGCGGACCCCGAGGGGTAGCTCACGCTCGGTAACTGCTCCCCGCGCACGCGGGGGGTGATCCGTCGGCCGGGCCCGCACCTCCCGGCCGGAACTGCTGCTCCCCGCGCACGCGGGGGTGATCCCAGTTCGCCGACCTTGAGCGCCACTCGTGCCCCCTGCTCACCGCGCATGCGGGGGTGATCCGGTCACGACGGTCGCCCCGACCGGCACGATCGCCTGCTTCCCGCGCACGCGGGGGTGACCCCCTGGTGCGGAAGATCGACGCCGCGTACCAGTCCTGCTCCCCGCGCAGTGGGGGTGATCCCGAGCTGTACACCGACCGGGATGTCGAGCGGCCTGTTCTCCGCGCCCACGGGGTGATCCTGCGCGACGTGGATGAGCAGCCATCGCGCCCCTGCTCGCACGTACGCGACGGCGATATGCCCTGTATCGACGATTCGCTGCGTTCGTTGCCTGTTCCCATCCGCGCTGGAATCCGTGCGGTGGCTACTTCTTCCAGGCCGACCCGAAGTCCCCCTCGCCACTGCGGGCACAGCTGCTCGGCGTTGCCCGATCGAGCTGCACATAGAGGTCCGACGTCTCAGTTCGTGTGCAGTGAATTGTGGATGGTCGACGTTCGTGGACGGCTAAACGTTCCACAACGACCGTCGATCGGATCATGGTCGCCATGCTTGGTGGTACCTAGAGTGGTGCGGTGCTAACCGTCGGCGTTGACCTCGCAGCCGCAGACAAGCGCACGGCGATGGCCGCAGTTGAATGGCTGCCAGGCCGAGCAGTAGTGCGCGACCTGGCCCTCGGGGTCAGCGACGCCCAGATCGTTCAGGCAAGCCGCCGCGCGGACAAGACCGGGCTCGACTGTCCATTCGGATGGCCGGCACCCTTCGTCGCACTCGTCACGACCCACCAGGCTGGCCATATCGCCGCGAGCGAAGGCGAGGGCGGCCTATGGCGGCGCCGCTTCGCCTATCGCCAGACCGACGAGGTGGTACGCGAGCAGACCGGAATCATCCCGCTCAGCGTCGCTGCGGACCGCATCGGGCACGCCGCCTTCCGCTGTGCCGGTCTGCTGTCGCTGCTCGCCGCTGACGGTCAGGATGTGGATCGCTGCGGAGACGGCAGGATCGTCGAGGTGTATCCGGCGGCGACCCTGAACTGCTGGGGCTTGACCCACCGCGGTTACAAGGGGCGGCGTCAGCAGGCACAACATGCCGACCTCGTGACTGCGCTGCAGGCTGCCGCGCCCTGGCTGGAGCTGGGTTCTTTCGAGGCGTTGGCTCGGCGCAGCCACGACGCGTTCGACGCAGTGATCGCGTCGTTGGCTGCCCGCGCAGCTGTGATCGGTAAGGCCACGACGCCGGATGACGAGCAGCGGGTCGCCGCACGGTCCGAGGGGTGGATCGCGTTACCGACGTCCCCTCTGAGTGGCCTTATGGATGCGGCAGAAGCGTAGGCGGAGGGTAATCGTGGCTTCAGGATTGAGCTGGCTGGACAGCTCCCGCAACGATCAGCAGCGGATGCGCGAGCTGCTCAAACTCTTCAGCGACACAGAGAGCCGGGACGAGCTGGGTATCGGCCAGGTCCGCGACGCGTTCAGCGACCTGCTCTTCCCCGGCACCTCCGTCCTGCAGACCCGGGCGCGGTACCTGCTGATCGTGCCCTGGTGCTACCAGGAGTCCGAGCGGCGGGGATGGCGCGGCGACCGCCTCACTAAGCACGTGGACCGCAGCGAGCGGAAGGTGATCTCCGCCCTGATGAAGGGCGACGACACAGAGGGCGTAATCGGCCGTCGCGCTGGTGTCGCGGTACGAACGCTGCCGTCGACCATCTACGCGGCCGCGTTGCAGCGCTACGGCATCCGTATCGATGACGGCGATGTGGGCTCATCGGATCGCCGGTTCAGCGTTGGCTCGGACGAGGCGGATGAGCTGACCGAGCGAGTACACGGCGCCTGGCACGCGACGTTGCCGGCCGCGCCGAAGGGCTTTCCGGACGAGGTCGAGGGTGGATTGAAGCTTCGGCCGGAAGAGGGGCGATGGCTGCGCGAGCGGCTCCTGGCCGCGGTGCCGGACACGCTGCTGGCATACCTTCTCGAGCCCGCGCATCGCCCCGGTTGGGACAGTGAGGCGCCGTGGGAGGAGCCGGCAGTGGCGGCCGCGCCGGGTCCGATCGGTCCGGTGGTACGAGACGCCGCGCTGTTCTCGCTGGCGATCCACGGAGCGGCGTTGCTGTACAACCTCCTCGTGGCCCAACGGTACGAGGCTGCCGGCTTGACCGAACGTGAGGAGCCGGTGGCCCGATACCGCGACCTGCTGCTGGACTGGAATCAGCGTGTGTCGACCGAGCACGGCCTCAAGGGCTGGGACCGATCGGGCATGTGGGACCGGCTGATCGACAAGAACCCGCGAATCGCATCGAACGCATCTGCCCGACGATTCATCGACCGTTGGCTCGACGCGGTCACGAGCGGAGCCGCGCACGACGCCGTCACGGACGAGAGCTTGCGCAATTTGGTGGCCGAGCGGGAACGATCGGTCAAGAAGGGTCAGTCGCGGTTGGTCAACGACAAGCTGTTGCGTACGTGGAGTGGCGCCTCCGGCAGCAGGCCCTTGGTCTACCGCTGGCCGCAGGTACGCCGGATCCTCATCGACATCCACGACGGCTGCGCCGCCGACCTGCCGGAGGCTGCCGGTGCTCGCGCCTGATACTCGCTCCCTGCTGCTCGACGCATTGCGCCCGCCGCCGGGTATGCGGATGTCCCGCGCCGTGGCTCTGACGTTCACCCTGGATCTGGAGAGTCTGCTGATCGCCCCGCTGGCCTTCGCCGCGCAGGGCTTACGCGAGTCGACGGACCCGATCGCGGTGATGGAGGGCGTACGACGCTGTGCCGACCGAATCGATGTGTTCTGTCAGACCGGGCAGATCGCAGTTCCGCCGACGAAGTCGGCGCTGCTGGCATTCGTCGAGCCCATGGTGCACCAGGTCCGCCGTCCCAGACCGGGTCGTCTGTTCCACCCGAAGCTGTGGGCTCTGCGCTTCGAGGACGAGGCCACCGGTGAGACGTCACTGCGCCTGCTGGTGCTGAGCCGCAACCTGACCAAGGACCGCAGCTGGGATGTGTGCCTGCGCTTGGAGGGCTATCCGGGCACTCGCCGGGTGGCCGGCAACAAGCCCCTCTTCGACCTGCTGCAACGCGCGATGCTGCTGGCAGTCGCACCGCTGCCTACTGATCGGCAGGTGGCGATCGAAGCGCTGGGCGAGGATCTGCGTCGAGCCGAGTGGGAGTACCCCGACGGCGCCTCGGCGATGTTCTTCCACGCGCTGGGGGTGCCTGGTGCTCACCGAGTGGACTTCGCGGGCACACGACATCTGGTCATCTCGCCGTTCTGCACGCCGGACGGCCTCGATCGGTGCGCGCCGAGCGGCAAGCTGGCGGTCGTGAGCCGCCAGGAGACGCTCGACTGCCTACCCGAGGAGAGCCTGACCGGCGCCGAGGCCTTGGTGGTCAACGAGCTCGCCGGTTTGCCGGTCGAGGAATCGCCGTCGAGCCAGGATGTGCTCACTGGGCTGCACGCCAAGGTGTACGTCGTGGAGAAAGGCCACCAGGCCCGGGTTCTCCTCGGCTCCGCCAACGCGACCGCTGCGGCGTTCGACGGTAACGTCGAGCTGCTGGTGGAGCTGGTTGGTGGCCGCACTCAGTGGGGCATCGATGCCCTCCTCGGCCCCAAGGCAGCGTTCCGCGAGATTCTCGAACCCTACGAGCGTCAGACCAGCGCCGATGCGGATCCCGAGGCAGACCGGCTGCGAAACCTGATCCGCGACCTGGCGGCCGTACCGCTGTTGGCTACCGTCATGTCGGAGGCGGACAGCTACAGCATCCGGCTGACTTCTGAAGACGCCGTGCCAGATGCGCCAGGGATACGGATCACCGCGCAGCTACACACCCGCCGGGGCGAGGCGACCACACTCGCCGCAGGGCAGCCGGTCGACACGGCGTTCACCGGGCTCACACTGGTCGACATCACCCCGTTCGTCATCGTCACCGCGGAGGACAGCACCGGCCGCGAACAAGCCGTCGTCCTCGCCACCCTGGTCGGCGATCCCGAGCACCGGCTCGATCACGTCATCGCCGAGCAGATCGACACGCTGGAGAAGTTCCTGCGGTTCCTGCTGCTCATGCTCGGCCTCGGGACGGAAGCCGCTGCCGCGGTGGGCGGTGGCGGCGGCGGAGCCGGCGCATGGCGTACGGGCGGGACCGGGATCTTCGAGCTGCTTCTGAACGCTCTCGTCGACCGGCCGGAGCAACTCGATGACCTTGCCCGGCTCGTCAGTCGCATTGAGGTCAGCGGCAGCAGCAAGCGACTGCTTCCACCTGGCTTCGCCGAACTCTGGAAGGTCATCACTGAGGCGCGAAACGCGATGGCAGAGGAGGCGTGCGCGTGAAGCGGTACGACGCCGGCCCGGTCATGGCCGGCTTGAAGGACTTCCAGCGCATCACTGTCGCGCATGTCGTCGACCGCTACTTCGGCGCCGACCCGACCCGCCGGTTCCTGGTCGCCGACGAGACCGGTCTCGGCAAGAGCGTGGTCGCCCGAGGTGTGATTGCTCAGACCCTGCAGCATCTACAGGACGACGACAGCGTCGAGCGGGTCGACGTCATCTACGTCTGTTCCAATCAGGATGTAGCACGCCAGAACATCGACCGGCTTCGGGTCACCCCGGACGAGACGGTAACGCTGTCCAGCCGGCTCACCCTGCTCGCCAAGCACGCGGACAAGCTCAATGCCGCGACCGCTACCGTCGGCAAGCCGATCAACCTGGTCGCCTTCACCCCTGGCACCTCCTTCGACCAGGGCTGGCGCACCGGCACGGCCGAGGAACGTGCCCTACTGTTCCTGCTGCTTGAGCAAGCAGGCTCGTGGGACGGCTGGCGAACCCGGGCGGCGCTGCGGGCGTTGCAGGCCGGCGTCGCGACACCTGGACGCTTCGAGCGGGAGTGCGTCCGGCTGCGGGAGGAGCTGGGCGGAAAGGTCAATCGCACGATCGCTGACGAGTTCCTGCGCCGCGCCCGGCAACGGGGCCTGCTCGACAGGTTCGACGCACTGCTGGACGGCATCGGCCGACGTCTCGCGCTACCAACCGCGCTACGAGAGACTGCCCGCAAGCTCACCGGTGACCTCCGTACGGCGCTCGCCACCGCCGGCGTCGAGGTCCTCGAACCCGACCTGATCATCCTCGACGAGTTCCAGCGCTTCCGGGAGCTGCTCGACGACAACGGCGGCGAGGGCGCCGAACTCGCCCAGCACCTGTTCGACTACCGGGACGCCCGGGTGCTGCTACTGTCCGCCACCCCGTACAAGCCGTTCACCTTCGCCGAAGAAGCCGTTACCGGCGAGGACCACTACGGCGACTTCCGGCAGATCCTGCGCTTCCTCAGCGACGACGAATCCTGGCACGCCGACGTGACGAAGGCATTCGAGGCGTACCGGGAAGCTCTGGTCCGCGGCGAACCTTGCGCTGACCTGCGCGAGTGGCTGCGCCGCCTGCTGCTGACGGTCATGTGCCGCACCGAGCGACCCCTCCTCGGCGAGCACGACATGCTGCGCGAACACGTCACCCTGGCCGACGACGTCAACCCGCACGACGTACGTAGCTACGCCGCGATGCGCAAGATTGCCAAGGCTGTCGGGGCTCCCATGACGGTCGAGTACTGGAAGTCCGCACCGTACTTCCTGAACTTTCTCGACGGTTACCAGCTCGGCGCCAAGGTCCGCGCGGCGCTGAAGGGCCAGACAGTTCCCGAAGTGCCAACGCTGCTGGGCACGGCTCAATTGCTTGATGCCGAGACGATCCGTCGACGTGAGCCCGTCGATCTCGGCAACGGCCGGCTACGGCAGCTCGCCGCCGACACCGTTGACCGGGGGTGGTGGAAGCTCCTATGGCTGCCACCGTCGCTGCCCTACCACGCTCTCGATGAGCCGTTCGCTACCGCGGCGCGTAGAGGCATTACCAAGCGGCTGCTGTTCTCATCCTGGAGCGCCACTCCGACCGCGGTAGCGGGCCTCCTCAGCTACGAAGCCGAGCGCCGGCTGGGCACGGCCGGAGAGGGGCACCGCCACCTCGACTACCGCATCGAACACGAGCGCCCCGCGGCGATGAGCGTCCTCGCGCTCTTCTGGCCCCATCCCGCTCTGGCGGCACTGTGCGATCCGCTGGCGTTGGCTCGGCAGCGACCGGACGACCTCGCGCTGCTGGACGACTTCGAATCTGAGGTACGGGACCGGCTCCGTGCTCACGCCACAGCCGAAGAAGGGTCCGGCCTGCCAGCGCCTGCTGAGCCGTGGGAGCTGCTCTTCCGATGGCCGGGCGCCGATCCCGCCGTCGACGACGCTGCTGCCGCCCTTGGCTCGTCGGCAGACGAGGAGCATTCGGCAACAGGTCTGGACCGACACGTCGCCCGGGCGCGGGATCTGACGAAAGAGGCTGGCTACCCGACGCAGGACCAGCTGGACGGGCTGATCGACAGCATCGCGGCAATCGGCCTGCACGGCCCTGGCAACATCGCCTGGCGAGCTTTGTCGCGGCTGATCGAACCCGGCAGCCAGGTCACACCGGCGGGGCATTGGCGTGCAGCCGCGCTCCTCGCCAATGGTCTGCGTTCCCTGTTCAACCGGCCGGAGTCCGCACAGCTACTCGACCACCTGGCGATGGGCAAGGTCTACTGGCAGGCAGTGCTGCGGTACTGCGCGGCCGGCGGGCTGCAGGCCGTCCTCGACGAGCACCTGCACACGTTGCGCAGCACAGCCTCGGACACCCCACTCGACGACTGCGAGCTGTGGAAGATCGCCGACGAAGCACGGCAGGCGATGGCCAGCCGACAGTCGACGTACGAAGCCTTCGACCCACACAACCCGGAGCAGCCCATCAAGCTGCCCGGACGGTTCGCCCTACGCTACGGCGGCCGCGGCGAGGAGCAGTCCCAGGTCAACCGCAAGATGGTCGTACGTGGCGCCTTCAACAGCCCGTTTTGGCCATTCGTCGTCGCCACCACCAGCGCCGGCCAAGAAGGCATCGACTTCCACCAGTGGTGCTCAGCGGTCGTGCACTGGAACACCCCGGCCAACCCCGTCGACTTCGAGCAGCGCGAAGGACGCGTACACCGCTTCGGCGGGCATGCCGTACGGCGCAACGTCGCCGCCACGCACCGGGCCGACGCCCTGCGCTCGGCGCATCCGGACGTCTGGAGAGCCCTGTACGACGCCGCTCGAGCAGAGTCCAGAAAGCTGGGTGACTTCGCGCCATACTGGGTGTTTTCCGGACCAGCGAAGATCGAACGACACGTCCTGCCCTATCCGCTCAGCCGCGATCAGGCGCGGTTCGACCGGCTCAAGGCGGACCTGGTGAGGTATCGGCTCGCGTTCGGCCAGCCGCGGCAGGAAGACCTGCTGCTCCTTCTGCAGCGGCAGGCGATAGGCGAGAACGACGTGCCTGATGTTTTGGATCTGCGGCCTCAACGGCCGACCGCTTCCCGGTTGTGAGACGGACGCTCGACTCGAGCCGGAGGAGGTGCAGTGAACGCCCGGACCCGTTCGCCCAAGTCGCACTGATTCACTACGCTCAGGTGGAGGTTGTCGGAGCGTCAGCTAGGCGTGAGACCGAGGGCAAGGGAAACGATCTTGCGAGCCATAGTGAATGAAAGCCGCGAAGTCGATTTCTAGCGGCCCAGGTCAAATAGTCTGCTCCCCGCGCACGCGGGGTGATCCCCCGGAGCGCACCCGCGCGACGCTGGACGCGGTCTGCTCCCCGCGCACGCGGGGGTGATCCCGCGATGCAGGTCGGTGACACCTTCCAGGTTGCCTGCTCCCCGCGCACGTGGGGGTGATCCTGAGGGGGCAGATAGGTGTGGCTGGCCGTTTCCCTGCTCCCCGCGCACGCGGGGTGATCCCCCCGAGCCCGCCCCCGCCCGCGCGCCCCGCGTCTGCTTCCCGCGCACGCGGGGGTGATCCTCAGGAACGGAGTGTTAGCCGGCGTGCCGCGACCTGCTCCCCGCGCACGCGGGGGTGATCCCCGGAGACCGTTGGTCGCGTCCCCGTTGATCTTCTGCTCCCCGCGCACGCGGGGGTGATCCGCGCCAGATGACCGTCTCGATCCGGGCCGACGGCTGCTCCCCGCGCACGCGGGGGTGATTCCACCCACCGTCCGCCGCGGTCGATCCGTTCCACCTGCTCCCCGCACATGCGGGGGTGATCCGTTGAACAGGCCGCTCGCCAGGTCGCCCACGGGCTGCTCCCCGCGCATGCGAGGGTGATCCGTACCGGACAGGGCACGCCGGCTCGACCGAGGGCTGCTCCCCGCGTATGCGGGGGTGATCCCTGCATGGTCTTGACTGAAGGGTTCGACGACCCCTGCTCCCCGCACATGCGGGGGTGATCCCGGCGGCCTTCGGGTTGGACAGCTGGAGCAGGCCTGCTCCCGCGCATGCAGGGGTGATCCCCTGCTCGCCGTGCTGGGTCCGGTGATCTCCGCCTGCTCCCCGCGCATGCGGGGGTAATCCTGACCTGGAGCGCGACCGCGGACCCGATCTTCTCTGCTCCCCGAGCACGCGGGGTGATCCCGCGAACGCGATCCTGAACGCCCTGTGCCGGGCCTGCTCCCCGCGCACGCGGGGGTGATCCCTGCATGGTGCTCACGGAGGGCTTCGATGACCCCTGCTCCCCGCGCATGCGGGGGTGATCCGCAGCGGCGACCGTACCGGGTGAAGCGACTCCGCTGCTCCCCGCGCACGCGGGGGTGATCCCAGGCAGGCCACCATGACCCGCCATCCCTGGAACTGCTCCCCGCGCACGCGGGGTGATCCCACGCCGACGACGGACCACAGCACCGCCAGGCCCTGCTCGCCGCGCACGCGGGGGTGATCCCAGCCGCTCGGCCTCGGTCGGCCGTACGCGCTTGTGCTCCCAGCGCATACAGGAGTGATCGCTTGCCGCGACTAGATCAAGATCACGACGATCCGGTTTCGTTGGTTGCCGTAGCTGCGCGGCCGCGCCGGCCAAAGCGACGGCGCTTGGCCGCCTTGCTCCGACCTCCCGCGGCTGCTGGATTGATCACTGGCACCGCGGGTCGGCGCATAAGTGTCACACCCTCCACATCTACCGGCGTCCATTGATGGTCGTGCGCGACGATCGACAGTCGCTGCTCGCCTCGCACTTGAAACACCATGAGGGCGCGTCCGGCACCCGCCATTTCGGTCACCCGATTCCACAACCTGTTCCATACGCGGGCGCTGACGTGTCCGACGTACACGCCGGCTGAGAGTTCGAAGAGCCACTGCGTCAGGTGGCCTCGAAGTCCGGGTGGACATGACGTGAGGATGATGACCGTCATCAGAAGTCGACCTCACCCGTGTTGGCGTAGTTGCGCCCAGCGCCAGCTCGATCCCGCTCCCGTCCCACAATCGGAGATCCTCCGCCTCCTCTTCGACCTCGCCGCCACTCTGCTGTTGAAGGAGCAGCATGCGGATGTCGCGTACGCATCGCGCGAAGATGGTGTCGTCTCCGCCTGAAACTGGCCCCGTGGTTCCGGGCGGGTTCCAGGAACAGAGGGGTCAAGGTTGAGCGGGCGCTGACGGCTGGCCCCGTCATGCACGCGGTCGCGTCCGGCGCTGCGAGTGTCTGATCCGATGTCGGTCGAGTCGCTGGCTACGACGTCGAATGTCACGGGAATCCTGATCTTGGCCTGCCTTGTGTTAAGGCGAGGATGACGAGGGCTGACTAAACGAGCCGAGATCGGCGCTGGCGCGGGGCGGTAGAACGACGCCATGGGCGCGGATCTGACTACTGGCCAGCCCAGCGACGGAGGCCGGTGCCTCAGGAAGGCTGAGGGCTGAAGGGCTGAGAACGAACTCTGGAATGCGCCGAAGCTCGCTGACGGTGGAGAGCGACCTACATCCATGCGCCTGCTACGCTAGCCGACGTCCAACGTGGACAGGCTCCGACTAGACAGTTGAGGGAAGAGTATGAACCGCTTCGGTGTCAGCATCTCCGTAAGTCTTCCGCAGGTCGAAGTCCTGTGCGTGGTGATCTTGGTCGTCTACCTCATCGTTCGAGCCTGACCAGCGCACAGAAGGTCGACTAGCAAAAAGTGTTGGCCGAAGGGTATCCCCCTTCGGCCAACACACCCCCGCCGACGCGGGGAAATGATCCATTGGCTCGCAGGCGCCGACGAGACATGGGCCACCCCCAGCTTTCTCGCCGGGGACTAGCGCCAGTATGTCACCTTTCCGACAAGTATCTTGGGCGGGCCCACGGAAGCGGAGATTCTCGACCGTCTGCTGACAATCACGGAGCGCAAGGACAGCTTGCTAGTCCCACGTACTCGACTAACGCGGAGAGCGAGCCAAGACGGAGTGGCAGGTGTGGTGTCGGATCCTGAAGAGATCGATCTCCGGATCTTCTGGGGGAAGGCTGGTGCCCCGAAGCAGGGTGAAGAGACCATCCCGCATCCACTGATCTGTCACACCATCGACACCGCCGTCGTCGCCGAGTTGCTCTACGAGCGACTACTGAGCTCGGCGTGTAGGAGCGAACTTGATGCCGCCTTCAGGCCGCTCGGGGGCACCACGGTTCAATGGACAGCCCTGCTGTGCGGCCTGCATGACCTGGGGAAGCTGTCACCCGCATTCCAGGCGCTTCGCGCGGATGTGGCAGCACGACTCCTGCCGCCAGAGGCCGTGCAGGAGACGGAAAGGTTGAGCCGTCTACGGAGCTGCGCCAGGCGGACCGATACCTTCCACGGCGTCCTGACCGCACTTCACATCCGCCGTTTGCTCCTTGGATGGGGCGCGCAACCCCGCACTGCCCACACGCTGGCCCAGGTTCTCGGCGGCCACCACGGCGCCTTCTTCTCCGACCAGGTTCTCCGTGACGTAGAGGCAGCCGTCTTCGATCACGGTGGGCAGCGGTGGGCGGGGTGGATTGACGAGTTGTTCTGCCAAGCTTCATCGCTGCTCGGGCTACCTGATCCCCGTACTGTTCCATGGTCGGCGGTGACGCTCGGAACGGGCGGCGCTGTCGCGCTTGCCGGACTGACGACGGTGAGCGACTGGATCGCGTCTGGCTCGATCAGCAAGGCGACGCACGCGGGCAGCGGTGTCGATTTGCGTGCCTACATGCAGTTGTCCCGAGACCGCGCGGTCGAGCAGGTCGTGAACCGGCTCGGATGGTCGGAATGGGCGATCGTGGAGGATCTCAGCTTCCAGCACCTGTTCGGCCAGCAGCCTCGGCCGCTGCAGAGGGCAGTCGAGGACCGGATCCTCGCCAAATCTCGACCGGGCATCCTCGTCATTGAGGCTCCTACCGGCGACGGCAAGACGAAGACCGCGCTGCAGTCGGCCATAAGCCTGATCCACAAACTCCGACTGGCCGGCTTCTTCGTCGCGATGCCGACGCGAGCGACGAGCAATCAGATGTTCGATGAGGTAGAAGACCTGGTGAAGCGGCTGGACCACGCTTTGCCAGTCAAACTCCTGCATGGCACGGCTGGAGAGTACCTGGCTGACCGCCGGGCGCGAGCCGCCCGCGCCGAGGCGGTCAGCCCGGAGAACATCGGCACTGACGATCCAACCGGTAGCCAGGACCAGGCAGTTCGAGAGTGGTTCACCCGGCTGCGGGCCCTCCTCGCCCCGCTCGCCGTGGGCACCATTGATCGGGTTCTGCAAGGTGGGATCCGCTCCCCCTGGGCGCCAGTGCCTCTGGTCGGGCTTTCGAACCGAGTGCTTGTTCTAGACGAGGTGCACGGCTACCAGGTCTACATGTCGACGATCTTGGATCGACTACTGCAGTGGTTGGGCTGGCTGGGTGTACCGGTGATTCTGCTGTCAGCGACGCTCCCGCGGCTTCGTCGCGAAGAGTTGCTTCGTGCCTGGTATTCCGGTGCACGGCATAGCCGCCCCAACCAGCTTGAGCTCAGCCTGCCACCGCTGGCCTACCCGCATGCCATCTGGCTCGATGCGACTGGGACTCCCGATGTCATCCAGGCCGAGGCATCGAGCGCCAACACCGCCCGTGAAGTCGAGCTGATGCACCTAGCCGACGACCAGATCGCCGGCTGGGCGCTGAAGGAGGCAAGCAAGGGGCGGGCAGTCGCAGTGATCCACAACCTCGTTCGCCGCGTCGATCAGACCGTGGCCTTGCTAGAGGCGGCAGTGGCTACATTGCCCAAGCGGGACCGCCCGCGAGTCGTCTCGTTGACGGGCCAGCTCGCGGCAGCAGCACGCGCCGATGTCGAGCTGGAGCTGCGTCAGATCGCCGGCAGGGGCGGACAGCGAGCCTCTCGCTCGGGATACATCGTCGTTGGCACCCAAGTCCTCGAGCAAAGCTTGGACCTCGACTTTGATTCGATGGCTACCGACCTCGCCCCGGTCGACAGCCTGATCCAGCGGGCTGGGCGACTACATCGCTTCAGGCCGACCGACCCGCTAGCCCGACCCGTACTTGTTGTGACCGGGGTGACCGAAAAGGCTTCCGGGCCGGACTGGCCCAGCTATACGCGCTCCATCTACCAGGACATGATCCTCCTACGTACCTGGGCGCTGCTCCGCGAGCAGCGGCGCCTACGTATGCCCGATGATGTGCCCAGCCTCGTCAACGCCGTGTACTCAGATCCCGACAGCATCTCCTTCCCACCGACCTGGAAAGCGCGATGGCATGTGGCACAGGGCAAGCTCGATGCGGCCAGAGAAGCCGAGCGAAAGCTTGCGACGGCGCTCTACCTACCACCACCAACCAAGCCTGGTGCTCTCTTGGACCTGACAAGACATCCGCGGTACACGGGTCAGACCCGGAAACCGGACGGGCGCGGTCGACGTGATGGATGAGTTCGCGGGCAGCCACCCCATTGACGATTGGGTCGACATCGTGGTGCTGCGTGCCGTCGACGGTCACACACTCCCGGCAACGGGGACCATTCCTGTAAATCTGAACGCCGAGGGGCCACCGGGAGCCGAGCTCCTAGCCGAGCTCATGGATGCGACGGTGCGACTGGCCCCGGGAGAAGGATGCTCCCAGTTCATCCGGGATCGCCTCCGCGCGATCCCGACGCCCCCGCTTTTTGCGGCATCGGCCTGGTTGGCCGGTTCGCGACCAGTGGTAGTTCGGGACGGACACGGGGTCGCTGCTGGCCTGTCGGTGCGTTACTCCACCGCTACCGGCCTTCGAGTTGTCGACCCGGCGGCCGGTGGCGACATCGATCAAGATCAGGACGGATGAAGCATGCGTTTCAACCTGGCCGAGGAGCCGTGGCTTCCGGTCGTCTGGCTGGACAGCACGGGTGCGGCCGACAGACGTCCCGACGAGGTGGACCTGGTCACCCTGTTGACGAAGGCCCATCTGATCCGGCGGATCCTCGGACACACGCCACCGATGACGGCCGCGCTGCACCGGCTGGTCTTGGCCCTGATGCACCGCATATACGGGCCGGCCAGCGAGGATGACTGGGGCGACCTGTGGCAAGCCGAGCAACTGCCTGATCCCACCGAAGCACGAGGAGATGAGGAACCCCGCTTCCAGGCTCGTTGGTTCGAGTTGTTCGACAGTGAGCGCCCGTTCTTCCAGTGTCCTGCTGTTGCCCAGGTGACGTCCTCCAGCGCGGCGAAGCTGGTGCCACATCTGGCCGTCGGAAACAACACCACGTTGTTCGATCACACGACCGCTGCCGACGAGGTACGTCTTTCGCCCGCCGAGGCGGCACGTTGGCTGGTCACCCTTCAGGCGTACGACCCGGGCGGGATGAAGACGCCGTACGCCAAAGACAAATCATCGCAGGCTGCACCGGCCAACGGCGTGGGCATGGTCCTGGTGGAGGGCAGCAACCTCAAGGAGACCTTACTGCTCAACCTTCTGCCCTACCTGCCGGACGAGGAGATGCCGCGCAACACCGGCGCCGGCGACCGACCCGTATGGGAAGCCGATCCGGCCCGACCCGAGCCAGACAAGCGCCCCCCTCAGGGGTGGACCGACCTGCTGACCTGGCCCAGTCGGCGAGTCTGGCTGGTGCCTCGCCAAATTAGCGGGAGAGCGTTGGTGGACAGGGTCGTCATCACGCCGGGTACCCGGCTCGTCGGCGACCCGCAAGACAACGAATGGATGGCTGCTCACAGACGGGTTCGAACGAGTCAGGGACGCGGCGCGAAGGGCAGAGCAAGCACGCCGACGTATGGCCCCTGGTACCCGGTGCGACTTCAGGAGCACCGGGGTGTGTGGCGGTTCAGCCAGGAGCTTCTGCTGGCTCCGATCGGTGGCGAGGAGCGGCACTGGCAGCGACCGCAAACTCTCGACCATGTCGCGGGCATGGCGACGCGGGGATACCTCGCGCCAGATGCCGTCTATACCCTTCGAGTCTTCGGTCAGCAACTCGACAGCAAGGGCTCGGTCATCCAGCAGGCGCTGGAGGAGACCGTGTCGGCACCGGTCGCCCTGCTACGTGCAGAGTTCGAGGTCGCCGGGCCGGTGATCGGTCGGAGCATCGAGCTGGCCAATCTCGTGGGAAGCGCGTTGACCCAGATGGAGCGCGACCATCGGGCTCAGTTCCGCGCCGCAGCCTCATCCAGCCTGGACCTCGCATACTGGCCGGGGCTGTCCCGGCCCTTCGACACCTTCCTCGAAGCGATCGCTCTCGCACTTGAGACGGGCACCAGTCTGGCCCGAGCCACTCAATCCTGGGCCAGCGCCGTGCGCCGGATCGCAAGTCAGGCTGCAGTCCGATGGGCCGAAGGCTCACCGCGGCAGGGCCGCAACCTCGAGGTCGCCGGCGAATGCTACGGGCGATTCGCCGACCAGCTCGATGCCGAAATCAGGACCTATCGCGGATACCTCGCCGGCCTCGTTGACTAGGAGACAACACATGGACCCCAACCTGACCGTTGCGCAACGGCGGCAGGCCTTCGTCCGGGACCTCTACGGGTTGCACTACGCCATAACTTCGGCGAACCCCCGGCGATCAGGAGAAGCTCGCCAGAAACTGGCGCGGCTCCGTCGTTCTTTCGCCGGTCAGCAGCAAGAGGCCGAAGCCTACGACGTGGTCTTCCCGCACGAGCCGCCGATCCGCGAACAAGATCTCTGGCTCCTGGTCGCAGGGCTGTTCGCCCTGCATCCGCACGCCGACACCGTCCGAGGACGAAGCCTTGGTACTGCGATGCAGGAACTCGTCGAGGAGCGTCCCTCAGCCGCGCGTCGCTTCACTCAGCTGCTGTCAGTCGATGTGGCGGCGATGCCGCACTACCTGCGACAGGCCATCCAGCTCCTCCGCTCGGCCGAAGTGGCCATCGACTACCTTCGCCTGCTAACCGACTTGGCCGAGATGCGGCAATCCCGTGAAGAGGCCCACCGCATCCGGCTGAGCTGGGCGCGGGATTACCACCGGCCAAAGCGGAGGCCGAAGCCCGACCAAACTCTGCCCATCGAATCAGACCCGACCGCAGATGCCGCTGCGGAGCCAGTCGACGCCTAACCAGGAGAACCAGTGATCATCGAGTTGCACTTGCTGCAGTCCTTCCCGGTCAGCAACCTTAACCGCGACGATGTCGGCCAGCCCAAGACCGCCACCTTCGGCGGCCAATTGCGGGGCCGGATTTCGAGCCAGTCACTGAAACGCTCCGCACGGCTGCTCTTTCAGCGTCACGGGCTCGAGGCCAGCGAGACCGGGATCCGCACAAAGCGGCTTGTGACCAAGACCGCCGCCCTGCTCGAAGAACGCGGCCGCGATCTTGAGGATGCCGTCGGCGTCGCCTCCTCGGCGCTGTTGGCCCTCGGTCTGGGGCTCGACAAACGCCGGTCCAGCCTCACTGAATACTTGCTCTTCGTTGGCAGCGACGCTGTGGATCTTCTCGCCGACTACTGCGAGCGTGACTGGGACCGCCTGGCCATCGATGCGGCCACCCGAGCCAAAGCGGCAGAGAAGAAGAAGGGGGACGCCACAAAGGATGAGGCGACTGAAGAGAAGAAGAGCAAGGTCAAGCCCGACAAAGCCACACTAGATGCGGCAGCACGCATCCTCGATGCCAGCCGTGTCGTCGACGTGGCGCTCTTCGGCCGCATGATCGCCGACAACAAAGACTTCAACGTCAATGCGGCGTCTCAGGTCGCGCATGCCATCTCCACCCACGCGGTGGTCAACGAGTACGACTACTTCACAGCCGTAGACGACCTCCAGCCCTCCGGCGAGTCCGGTGCCGACATGATCGGCACGGTCGACTTCAACGCCGCCTGCTACTACCGGTACGCCAACCTGCATCTCGACCAGCTCAGCCAGAATCTCCGCGGAGACACCGACCTGATGGCGCGCGCCACCCGAGCGTGGTTGAACGCGTTCATCGACGCGGTACCCAGCGGCAAGCAGAACTCCACCGCCGCCCTGACGCCGCCCGAAACGCTCCTAGTCGTAGTTCGTGACTCCGGCGCCTGGAACCTGGCGAACGCCTTCCTCAAGCCCGTCGCCGACAATGACCTCATGGTCGCCTCCACCCGCGCCCTGCTCGGTCACTTCAACCGCATACGCCGCTTCTACGGCGAGGACGGGCTCCGCGCAGTCGTCGCCGCCTCCGTCACCGCCGAGCTGGACGGTCTCACGGAGGGCGAGATCGCACCAAGCCGGCACGAACTAGTGTCGCGGGTCCTGGCCGCCACGAAGGCCTGACGGCATGACCATCCGCTCCCTCGCGCTATGTCTCGACGCTCCGATGCAATCCTGGGGTTCCAAATCTCGGGGCAGCATCCGCGACACCGGTCGAGAACCCAGCAAGTCTGGGGTCATCGGCTTGGTCGCGGCCGCCCTCGGGGTCTCCCGCGACGACACCGATGCCGTTGCCGAACTCAGCCAGCTACGGATGGGCACGAGAGTAGACCGCGAAGGCATCCTTGAGCGCGACTACCACGTCACCCTGAACGTGCCCACGACCACTGGCGGCGGGCACCGGACAGCGCTCAGCCACCGCTATTACCTTGCTGACGCGGTATTCCTGGTGGTGCTTGAGGGCGATGGGGACGCACCGCTCGACCGGATCGAGGCGGCGCTACGGGCGCCGGTCTGGCCGCTCTTTCTGGGCCGCCGTGCGTTTCCGCCCGCCCGACCACTGATGCGCAACGGCAACGACCAGCAGTTCCGCAGCGGGATCGGTCTGACCCCACAACCCATGGAAGCCGTGCTGGCCACCCATCCGTGGCTCGAGGATCGTTCCGAGGTCCGCGTAGCGGAGCGCCAGCGCGCCGGCAGGACTCCGCTACGCACGGTGGTCGAATGCGACCCACGCGAGCCGGGGGCCGACGTACGGCTAGACGTCCCGCTCTCGTTCAAACCAGAGGACCGGCGGTACGGCGCCCGAACTGTCCGCACCGGCTCAGTCCCACTGACGGATGACATGATCTCCGTGAAGGAATCCACGTGTACCTGAGCAAACTCACGATCAATGTCTACTCGCGCGACTTCCGGCGCGACCACGCCGACCTTCGGCAGATGCACCGAACGGTGATGTCCGGGTACCCAGACCTGCCCAACGACATTCCCGCGCGGCGGTCACAGTCCGTACTCTGGCGGCTCGACAGCGTCCACCGCGGTTTCGTGCAGTACGTGCAAAGCAGCTCCAAGCCCGACTGGAGCCGACTCCCAGCCGACTACCTCACCCAGGCGGCCGAAGTCCGCAGCCTGCAGCCACTGCTCGAGGCCATCAGACCCGGGCGCACCTTCGCTTTCCGCCTCGTCGGCAACCCCACCCGTACTGTCGCACGCCCTGAAGATCGCGACCGGCCTCTGCCCGAGGGCGGCAAGCGTCAGCGTGGCATGAGGATCGCCCGCCACAAGCCCGAAGAACAGATCGAGTGGCTGATCCGAAAGGGCAGCCAACATGGCTTTGTGGTGCCGGCCACCCAGAGTGGTCACCCCGACGTGTCCCCCTCGCCGTGTCTTACGGCCACGGGGCAACGCCGGCCCGGTGAGAAAGGCCCGATCACCCTCGCCCCAGTGCGCTTCGAAGGACACCTCGTGGTCACCGACGCTGACAGCTTCCGAGCCGCTGTCCAACAAGGCATCGGCCACGGTAAGGCATACGGGTGCGGGCTGATCAGCTTAGCCCCCGGACGAGCCGCTTGACTGAGTGATGTGGGAGGCGACCTGGACCACCAGTTCTGGAAGAAGGACGGCTCGTCATGCCACGCGCAGTGGCTACTCGGGTCCGGTACGTGGGCGTGCGATTAGAGCCTGAACTCTCCTCGCATACGCAGGGTGCTCACGCGATACACCACCACGACGCTTACGCCTGGCGAGCTATGGTGCACTCCGTGCCGGTGTGCGTGATGGGCAACTGGCGTGGCCTACGAGCCGCAAGAGGAGTCACCAGGCCAAGGGTTTTCTCCGCGCACCGAGCCCGAACTAGCCTGGGTCCAGCACGCATTGGCCCACCTCTCACCTGGTGGCACCGCCGTCGTACTCATGCCACCTGCCGCTGCGTCGCGTCCCGCCGGGCGCCGCGTCCGTGCCGAGCTCATCCGCCGCGGGGCTCTTCGCGCCGTTGTCGCCCTACCAGCCGGCCTCATGCCGCCGACCGCCATCGGCCTGCACATCTGGGTCCTCATGCAACCCGATGCGCATCTGCCACCAACCGGCGGTCTTCTGGTCGTCGACACCACAGCCGCGCTGCCCGAACGCACCCTCCTCAACATCGTGGACCGGCCTGGCATGCGTACCTGTCGGGTGAGCAGGTTGACGAACCGGGGGTGTGCCGCACCGTACCCGTCATCGAAACGCTTGACGATCAAGTCGACCTGACACCCCAGCGTTACCTGCCACGCGCCAGCACGCTGCCGACCGATCCAAACGAGATCATCCGCCGGATCGAAGGCTTCGAACGGCTGCTGGGTGAACTGCGAGACCACCTGCCCCCGGTACGAGGGACGCAGGTCGCACCATTACGCGCTGCGCCGCACGCCGACATTGCCGATCTGATCCGCTCGGGCAGTATCTCCGTGTTCCGCGCGACCAGCCGCCGACAAGCCAGTCGCAGCGCCGTCACCTCCTCGGTGCTCACCGCCGCCGACATCGTCAGCGGAAGCCCTGCAAGTGGATCAACAAGCCGTGACGCCGACGACGCATCGCCACTGGTTCACGCCGGCGACATACTCATGCCAGCCATCGGCACGAAGGTGCATGCACGGGTCGCCACGACAGAGCAGATCGGCGCGGCACTGGGCCCAGGGGTTCAGCTCGTACGCGTCGACAACACCCGATTCGACCCCTGGTTCATCGCGGGTGTTCTGTCCCTTACAGACAACGTGCGGGTCGCCGGCCGAGCCTCCACCGGCTCGGTACGCATCGACGTGAAGCGCCTGGCCATCCCGGTGCTTCCTTTGGCCCAGCAGCAGGCATACGGCGAGGCATTCCGAAAGCTCGTCGACTTCCGTACGGCCCTCGAAGAGACTGCGAAGGCCGGAGCGGCACTCGCGCGAGAAGTGGGCGACAACCTCTTCGGCGGGAACCTCGAACTCCCCGACATCGAGTAGGCCTGCCCACAGACAGCGGGCTGCGCTCTAGGGAATCACGGCGAACCGCTGCGCCGGCAGCTGCCGTATTCGGACGTGTCCAGAGTCCGGCGCGCTGGCGCGACGGCTCCACACGTCACATCGCCCCCTTGGCTAATCGGCAGCCCCTACCAGGGCGCCAGCATCTGAGCATGCCCCACTGTTACCGCCGGCCGTCGTGTCCGCCGCTCGTCCTGCGTTGACCTAAACCAACTACGCTATTGGGAGCACCGACCTCCTATGGTCAGCCGGCACCGAAAGGATGATCTTGCAGGCCCTAGTGAATGAAATCGGCGAAGTCGATCTTTAGCGCCGCAGGTCAATTAGTCTGCTCCCCGCGCACGCGGGGGTGATCCCCGAGATCAGCCCCTGCACCCCGGCGCGCGCGCCTGCTCCCCGCGCACGCGGGGGTGATCCCCGTCGCCGCAGCCGCACCCACGCGAGCCGGCCCTGCTCCCCGCGCACGCGGGGTGATCCCCGCTAGGGCAGCGGTCGCACGCGCGTACCCCTCTGCTCCCCGCGCACGCGGGGGTGATCCGGCGTCGATCCCGCGTGAGGTCTGGGACATGGGCTGCTCCCCGCGCACGCGGGGGTGATCCGCTTTCCGGGCCGGTAACCTCGCCGCCGCAGTCCTGCTCCCCGCGCACGCGGGGGTGATCCACACGCCCCGGCAGGGCATACGCTGAGGGCAGGCTGCTCCCCGCGCACGCGGGGGTGATCCGCCGGGCACGGAGGCAGCCGTCACGGAGGCGTACTGCTCCCCGCGCACGCGGGGGTGATCCCCGGTCGACGGACTGGTTCAACCCGACCGCGACCTGCTCCCCGCGCACGCGGGGGTGATCCGGGCAGCATGGGCGATCGTGCGCTCATGGATGCCTGCTCCCCGCGCACGCGGGGGTGATCCCCAACAAAGCCACCTCCTCCTAGCTCGGGAGTCCTGCTCCCCGCGCACGCGGGGGTGATCCGATCGTGGCGCCGTTTACGTTCACGTCCACCACCTGCTCCCCGCGCACGCGGGGGTGATCCCTGGACGCTGTACTCGGTGAGCGTGTCGAGGAACTGCTCCCCGCGCACGCGGGGGTGATCCATCGGCAAACTCAAGCTGGATCAGGACAAGAGCCTGCTCCCCGCGCACGCGGGGGTGATCCCCCCGCCGCACAACGTCGAGGCCGAACAGATCGCTGCTCCCCGCGCACGCGGGGGTGATCCGCTCATCGGCGAGCGGGAGGTAGCCGTCGTGGACTGCTCCCCGCGCACGCGGGGGTGATCCCTCGGCGCGACGCTGCGCCGCTCCGGCGAAGAGCTGCTCCCCGCGCACGCGGGGGTGATCCCTCCTGCGGCCGTGGGCCGAGATGCTGCGCGACCTGCTCCCCGCGCACGCGGGGGTGATCCGGGCCCGGGCGCGCCGCAGCCGGGCTCGCCGCTCTGCTCCCCGCGCACGCGGGGGTGATCCGGCGTGGATCTTCTTGTGCATCGGCTCGGTGGCCTGCTCCCCGCGCACGCGGGGGTGATCCGGCCGTGGCGAAGGTGCTGACCCTGCTGGGCGGCTGCTCCCCGCGCACGCGGGAGTGATCCCTCTTGGCACCGCCCCAACCCGAAGACGGCAACCTGCTCCCCGCGCACGCGGGGGTGATCCGCGCCGGCGCAACCGGCCGCGCCCACCGGGCTCCTGCTCCCCGCGCACGCGGGGGTGATCCGCACCCCGTCGGAGCAGCCCACGTTGTCGGCCCCTGCTCCCCGCGCACGCGGGGGTGATCCCCTGACCAGGTGAACGGGGCGGGCGCGGACGGCTGCTCCCCGCGCACGCGGGGGTGATCCCGTGTCCGGCACGTACACCGTGGACAGCGCGCCCTGCTCCCCGCGCACGCGGGGGTGATCCCTTGGCAGAGCGCGCCCTTCGGGAGGGCAAGGCCTGCTCCCCGCGCACGCGGGGGTGATCCGTGGCGCGCCGACGTCCAGGGCAGATCGATCGCCTGCTCCCCGCGCACGCGGGGGTGATCCCAGTCCGGGCCCGTCGCCCAGCCCACGGTGCGGCTGCTCCCTGCGCACGCGAGGGGTGATCCCTCCGACTCCCACTTGACGAGCCCGAGCACCGTCTGCTCCCCGCGCACGCGGGGGTGATCCCCGCTTGCCGCCGCGGATGAAGTGCAGCGGCGCCTGCTCCCCGCGCACGCGGGGGTGATCCGAAGGAGACCACCCGCTCCGGGTACGCGGTGCTCTGCTCCCCGCGCACGCGGGGGTGTTCCCTGTTGGCGGCGGGACGGGCCGAGGTTGCCGAGCTGCTCCCCGCACACGCGGGGGTGATCCTGTGAGCGACACTGCAGCAGCGCATCCCGCTCGCTGCTCCCCGCGCAGGCGGGGGTGATCCCCTGCTGAGCAAAGCCGGCCGGGCCAAGAAGTTCTGCTCCCCGCGCACGCGGGGGTGATCCTTCGACGTTCGGCCGTACCGGCTCTGCCCGGCCCCTGCTCCCCGCGCACGCGGGGGTGATCCACATGCCCACCAGAGCCGGCCCGGCGGTCTTACCTGCTCCCCGCGCACGCGGGGGTGATCCCATCGCGCGGATGCGCGCGGACGACCGGGCCGCCTGCTTCCCGCGCACGCGGGGGTGATCCGTCAACTACCGTGTCCGACCGGTCTTTCGGTCCCTGCTCCCCGCGCACGCGGGGGTGATCCCGACATTCTCATGTGGCAGGGCAACGCCCTGGCCTGCTTCCCGCGCACGCGGGGGTGGTCCGAACAGCAGCGACCGGTGGCAGCGCCCGGAGTGACGGTCCCCGCGCACGCGGGGCTGAATCGGTCACCTCGTCGAGTTCTGTTCCTCCACACGCAGGTATTACGACACCAACAAGTCCAATGTGTTCCGGAAGCTAGCGCTCAGGCTTTCTACGATCCGCTGCCCCTTGCCACTCGCTGCGAGTGAGGGACGTCCGATCACCCCGGACTCGGTGTAAGCGCCCATTCCAAGCGTGAGCAGGTGCGGATGCTCGGCGACGTGATCGCTTAGCTCGTAGCCGTCGCGCACGGTCTCCGGCGCCACGTGAAGCAGAATCGAGGTCTCAATCTCCCCGGCGTGCATGTCGTCATGCAGGGTGCTCACGATGCCAGCATCCTGGCATGCAGTCTCCCAGGCTGTCCGATTCGGAAATAGCGCGAGCTGAGGTCCGGTGACGTTGGCCTGCTGCACGATGTTCGAGAGCACGTAGTTCCCGCCGTGCCCGTTCACGATCACGAGGCGGTCCACGCCCGAGCGCTGAAGCGACTCCCTCACATCGGTGATGATCGCGTCTAGGGTGCGTGCGGAGATGCTCACCGTTCCGGGCCAGGCGGCGTGCTCGTGTGAGCAGGAGATCGTGATCGGTGGGAGCAGCAGCAGATCGTAGCGATCAGCCACGGCTGCGGCGATCGCGCTGGCGACGATCGTATCCGTGGCCAGCGGGAGGTGGGAACCATGCTGCTCAAAGCTGCCGACTGGCAGAACGGCTACTGATGCGGCGTGGCGGCCGGCCTCCGTGGTCGTTGCTGTGGTCCATAGGTTCACTGGCCCATTCTGCCGACTACTTGATCCGCAAGGGCAAGTCGGTCGCGGAAACGCTGCGACTCATCCGTCACTCGTCGAGACCTGAGCTCGTGCTCCACACGACTCAGCGCCTTAATCAGACGGATAGATCCGGCATCGAGTGCGATAGTGAGCGCCTGCTCGCCCTGGTCAGCAGCTTCATCCACTCGACCGAGGTTCGCGTAGCCGGTTGCGAGCCAGGCGCGGGCGAGCGCTTCGTCCTGCCGGTACGCGGATGGCCAGGCCCCCAGCACAGCTTCAAGAACAGCGATGGACTGCTTCGCCTGGCCCAGTATCAGATGACATTGCCCTTCGTACGCCAGCACGTAGGTGCGGGTGCAGTGCAGGCCGATGGTGTCTGGGTCGTCGAGACCGTCGGCAGCTCCTACCAGTGAATGCGCCTTCTGCAGCGCGGTTTGGCAGCGCGCTCGTTGTCCAGCGAGCGCGGCGGCCTGGGCTGTTCGGACAGCGCACAGCGCCCGATCACGGGCTGTCGACTCCTTCCTGGCATCGGCGAACTCGGCGAGGGCGATAGCTTGGGCGCTGTCCCCTCTCTCGACAGCGCGCTGCGCCTGCCGCATGAGGACGTAGGTCGCCATCCTGCCGTCAGCCGCTTCTCGGGCCATCGATAGTGACTGCCGCAACCAGTACGCTGCATCCTGGCTGTCGCCGAGGTTGTCGGCGGTCCAGCTGGCGAACTCCGCCCACCGCGACTCGACCCGCAGCAGCTCCCGCAGGGTTTGCCCGGCTGCGCCGGCGCGATGCCTTCGGATGATGTTCAGCTCACCCCGAACGACGTCGTGGAGCCGACGTGGGCCGAACGCGTCGTGGGAAGCGGCGAGGATGCGGAGCATGCTCATCCAGTGCGGCACGATGGCGGGGTCAACAGGACTCGTCGACGTTCTTGCCACCGCGGTGGGCGCAGCATGCGTGTCGACGGCTTCGAGCTCCGCTTCCTCAGGCATGGGGGGCGGAGCCTGCTGTTGGCGCATCGCCTGGTCATAAAGGCTGAGCAGTGAGCCGGCTGCCCCGAGGAGCTCGTCGCAGCGCTGCCAGAACTCACGCGGCGCCCTCTGCCGACCGGTCTCGACGTTCGCGATCGTGCTGCGGGCGTAGCCAGTCAGGGGTGCGAAGGAGTGCTGGTTGTAGCCGGCCGCGCGTCGAAGCTGCGCTAGCCGGACGCCGAGCGTCCGCCAACCGTCGGCGTCGCCCATCGGCACCTGGCACCCTTCTCCTCGGCGGTTGCGAATGTCGGCAGCAAGCAACGCTGCTCCTCAGTCGAGCTGGCACTCAACAGCCTGCCGGTAGCGTATGCGCTCCGGCTGCCAGCGAATGGCCCTTGATGTTCCCGCGCCCTCGTCCCGGATGACGACGAGCAGCGTGCGCGTTGCTGGTCGGATCGTGACGGATTTCAGGGGATCCCGTCACTGGGGTTGTCGGTAAGGGGGTCGGCGGATTCCGACAATCCTCCGACATTCTTTCCGTCGCTCAACGTGCCGGTCGGCACGGCAGCCAGCCCTGAAGCGTCTCGCCGCAGGCGCGGTCGACTTCCAGGAGTAGGACCCTCCTGATCAGTAGACCGAGCATGTCAACGCAGTGTCGTAGATCCAATCCCGACCGTTCCCGACACCGGTCCACCTTTCGTTGGCTGGTCAGGCACCAGCAAGTGCAGGACCGGCGCCTCTCCGGCGCGCGAATGGTCCCTGCACCCATCAACCGGGGTGCGTGGCCGGAGCCGGGAGAGGCCCGGCCGCGCATCCCACGAGGACGTGACGGGATGACGCGTATCAAATGGTTCGTCTCCGGGCAGGATCATCAGTCTTTCGCGCCTTTCGGCATCGCCAGCACGGCGATGCTCGCCCGGCTTCGCGACGAGCCGGACCACGAATGCAGCAGCAGGCGCCTGCTTCGGTCCGCGCTGCGCGCCTCCGCCGTCTCGCTGCCCTGCCGCGACCCCGCCCCGTGACCGGCGCCGAGGAGAGCGACCGTCCCGTCGACCGCTTCGACGCGGCTCGCCGGACCGTGCTCGCCCACAAGGAGGGCGGAGCCTGCTTTCAGTGCCACGACGGCGTATGTCGCCAGAACGAGTGGGCGCTGGAGGAGCTGTCCCGTCATCCCGGTGGCCGTCGCCTCCTCGTACAGCTCCAGCTTCTCGACCCCGTAGACGACACGATTCAGGAAGGCCGGCCGCGGTGAATCCAGCCCTCGGCGCAGCTGACGAGCACGCCGCCTCGTATGTCCGTTCCGAGCCTGTCCCGGTCCCCCGTCCGGTGCCCGCCGGCGCCGCCTCCGAGCGGACCAACCGGATCGCGGATGAGTTCTTCTTCATGTGCCACGACGACCGGACGGGTCGCCCTCGGCTGTTCGACTCGGCGCTGGCGCACGGCCTGGCCGCTGGGCTGCTCGTCGAGCTCTACTACGGCGGGCGGATCACGTTCGAGCGCGGGCACGTGCGCGTCAAGGACATCCGGCCGCCGCAGGATTGGCTCCAGCACCTGGTCCTGGACCGGATCGCGGCCGAGCAGCAGCACACCGCGACCCGGGTGTGGCTGGCCTTCCTCGGCTCGTCCGCCTACGAGCAGGTCGCTCAGCGGATGTGGCAGTCGGGTCTGGTGCGACCGCAGCAGGCGGGCCCGTTCTGGCGGCAACGCACCCTGTACGTGCCGACCGACATCAACACCGCGGCCTGGTCGTGGGCGCGGCTGTCGCAGCATCTGCGCAACGGCCGGAGCCTGAACGGCGTGGACCTCGCCCTGGCCGGCCTGGCGCTGCACACCCAGCTGGACACGACGCTGCTCGACGGCGCCTCGCTGGCGGTGCGCTCGCATCTGCGGCGGTTGGTCGAGCAGTCGTGGCCGCCGTTGCGGGATCTACTCGCTGATCTCGGCAGCGTCGTCGGCGGCGCGGTCCTGAGCCACCGCACCTCCTGACGGCAACACCCCATCCACTCTTCGTGAAAGAGACCTGATGTCGCATTCGACTACTGACACTGTTTCCGAGGTTCTGGCGCGCGGCCGGCTCGGGATCCCCTCGGTGGTGTTCTTCGTGATCGCCGCCGCCGCGCCGCTGACGGTGGTCGCCGGCGGTGCGACCACCGGCTACGCGGTCACCGGCGTGGCGGGTATTCCGGTGGCGTACCTTGTCGTCGCCGCCGTGCTGGCGCTGTTCTCGGTCGGGTTCGTGGCCATGTCCCGGCGGATCGTCAACGCCGGCGCGTTCTACACCTACGTCACCCGAGGGCTCGGCCGTCCGGCCGGTGTCGGCGCGGCGATGGTCGCGCTGGTGGCGTACAACGCGATGCAGATCGGCCTGTACGGCGGGTTCGGCGCGGTCCTCGCGACGTTCCTGCGCGACCAGTACGGCATGCACGTCACCTGGTGGATGCCGGCGCTGATCGGGTGGGCCGTAGTCGCCGTGCTCGGCGTGCTGCGCATCGACCTCAACGGCAAGGTCCTGGCGGTCATGCTCGTCGCCGAGTGCGCGGTCGCGCTGGTCTTCGACGCGGTGATGGTCAGGCACCCCACCGGCGGGACGGTCACCTTCGACACCCTCGCCCCGTCGCACATCCTCACCGCGGGTATCGGCGCCGCACTGGTCACGGCCATCACGGGTTTCGTCGGCTTCGAGGGCACTGTGGTGTTCTCCGAGGAGACCCGTGACCCGCGCCGGACGGTCGCGCGGGCCACCTACATCGCGGTGGCCGCCACCGGCCTGCTCTACGGCCTGTCCGCCTGGGCGATGTCCGTCGCCACCGGCCCGGACAGGATCGTCGATGCGGCCCGCACCGACGGCACCGACCTCATCTTCAACCTCGTCTCACCGCACCTCGGGTCCAGCATCGTGACCGTCGGGCGCGTCCTGTTCATCACCAGTTTGTTCGCCGCGCTGCTGAGCTTCCACCACACCGTGGCCCGGTACCTGTTCGCTCTCGGCCGGGAGCGGGTCCTGCCCGGCGTACTGGGCCGGACCAGCCGCCGCACCGGCGCCCCGAAGGTCGGCTCGATCCTGCAGAGCGTCCTCGCGGTGATCGTCCTCATCGCCTACGCCACTGCCGGCGCGGACCCGATCGTGCACCTGTTCTTCTGGGTCACGGTGACCGGTGGCCTCGGCGTCCTGATCCTGATGACCGTCACCTCCGCCGCCGTGATCGGCTTCTTCGCCCGCATCGCCCACGGCGAAGGCTGGTGGCCGGCGGTCGTCGCGCCGCTGCTCGCCACGCTCACGCTGACCGGGTTCCTCGCCGCCACGCTACGGGAGTTCGACATCCTCCTCGGCGTCGACGCGCACTCACCGCTGCGCTGGCTCTTCCCGGCCACCTACGCCATCGCCGCCCTCGCCGGCACCGCCTGGGCGTTGGTCCTGCGCGCAACGCGACCGCAGGTCTATGACGCCATCGGACTCGGCGCCGACAGCGCCACCGCGCCCCTGCGCCGCACCGACAGCTTCCGCCTGCCGGTCTGAACAAGGAGCTCACCATGACCGTCCCCAGCACCGGCGTGAGCATCCGTCGCGCCACTCCCGCCGACATCGACCCCTTGGTCTCCGTACTCGTCGACGCGTTCTTCGACGGGCCGGTCGCCGACTGGCTGGTCCCCGACCATGACGACCGTCGCGCCGTCTACCGCCGGTACTTCACCCTCGTCCTGCGTCACGGTCTCGCCCACGGCCACGTCGACACCACCACCGACCGGTCCGCCGTCGCGATCTGGTACGCCCGGCCCGTACCTCCACCCGCGGCGCCGCCGGAGCACCAGGCGGCGGTGGAAGCCGCCACCGGACCGTACGCGCCGAAGTTCACCCTCCTCGAGGCCATGTTCGACGTGTTCCACCCCCGCGAACCGCACCACTACCTCGCGTACGTGGCGGTCAGCCCCGACCAACAGAGCTCCGGCGTCGGAACCGCCCTGCTCGACAGCTACCACCGCCGGCTCGACGCGCTGGGGCTGCCCGCCTACCTGGAGGCCAGCAACATGCGCAACCGCAGGCTGTACCTGCGGCTCGGCTACCGGGCTGGACCGCCGCTGATCCTGCCCATCAGCGGACCCACGATCTGGCGGATGTGGCGCGGGCCGGCCGGAGCCGCCGGCACGGCGGCGTTTCCCGACACCGAGCAACGACCACGTCGGCGAACCCAGCCGACTGCCGCTTCAAGCTCCGTCCGCATCGGGCGGTAGGGGTGACGCGTCACCGGGACGCGGCCACCCGGCACCACCTCGGGTCACCGCGGCCCGGGGAGATCTCGAGATGGGAGGAAGACATGTCCACCAGCACCGCGGAGCAGACCACGGCCACCGACGGCGGGGACTTCGACCTGGACGTCAGCCTGCTGGAGGTGGCGGACGTCGCCGGCCTGGTCAACCTGACCGACGACGGCTGCGGCAGCACCTGCACCGCCTGCACCACAAACGTCGCCTGACCGACGAACCCTCCCCCGAAAGGCCGGCCGGCGCGGCAACACGCCCCCATTCTCCGCGCCGGCCGGCACCCCGACCGACATCCGCCCGAGGTGCAGCGTGCGCTCTCCCACAGGCTCTCCGGCATACCGGTCGACCGGGGCCGCGCTCGTCCGCGCGGCCGCCCACCCCGACATCGACCTGCCGCCGTGGCCGGACCTGACCGAACCACGCGACGCCCTCGTCCCCGGCTGGGTGGCATGGCTGCGGCAGGTGTGGACGAACGAGACCATCGTGGACGCGATTAGTCACGCCAGCCCGGTACTCGCCGCGCAGGTCGCCAGGCTGTGCGCCGGCGAGGCCCTCACCGTCCGGGAGACCCGGCGGGTGATCCAGGCCGTCGCCCGATACACGCAGCGCCTACGCGGCCGGCCGACCCCGTTCGGTCTCCTCGCCGGGGTGGCACCCGCCGTGTTCGGATCACGCTCGCCCACCCGATGGGGCACCGCACACCAGGCCGTCGCCCGGGCGGGCGCCGCGTGGCTCGCCGACGTGATCAGCCACCTGGAACGATGCCCGGACCTGGTCGCCCGGCTCCCGGTGGTCGCGAACAACACCATGACGGTACGCGACGACCGGCTCGTCCTGCCCTACCAGCCGCACGCCCGACCGCAGGGCACGACGGCCGTGGAGGTGTCGCTGCGGTACACCGCGCCGGTCCGCGCCGCGATCACCGCCGCCCACGCCCCGATCCGGGTGGAAGCACTGTCCGCGCAGCTGCGTACCGCGTTCCCGCACGCCGCAACGACGACCGTTGAGGGGATGCTCGCCGAGCTCATCACCCGCGGCGCACTGATCACCAGCCTGCACGCGCCCGGCACGGAACCCGACGCCCTGGCGTACCTGCTGCTCCAGCTCGACGACGTCGATGCCGGCAGCATCGCGGCGGTCGCCGACCTGGTCCGCGCCCTGCGCGACATCCACACCGCGCTACGACGCCACCGCACCGCCCACGGCGCAGACGGCCGCGAGGCCCGCGCCCAGGTGACCTCCCGGATGCGCGACCTCGGCATCTCCGTCCACGAGCCTCTCGCGGTGGATCTCCGGCTGGACGCGTCGGTCACGCTGCCGGACCAGGTGGCGCGGGAGGTGGAACGCGCCGCCCTGGCGTTGACCCGGCTCAGCGCCCACCCCTACGGCACCGCGGCGTGGCGCGCCTACCACCAGCGCTTCTACGAACGGTACGGGATCGGCTCGCTGGTGCCGGTACGCGACGTCGTCGACCCGGACAGCGGCATCGGCTTCCCCGACGGATACCCCGGCACCCCAGCAGACGAGCCTCGATCACCCCTGTCCCGCCGCGACGAGCTGCTCCTCGCCCTCGCCCAGCGCGCCGCCCTGGACGGCGCGGACGAGGTGCTGCTCGACGAGGAGCTGATCGCAGAACTGGAGCTGGGGCCGCCACGGCTGCGGCTGCCGGCACACCTGGAGACGAGCGTCCGCGTGCACGCCGCCGGCGAAGCCGCCCTGGCGCGCGGCAGGTTCACCGTTGAGGTCACCTCCGTGTCGCGGGGCGCCGGGGGACTCACCGGCCGGTTCCTCAGCGTGTTGCGGGCGGTCGACGCGGCGAAGCTGGCCGCCGGCTTGACCGACCTGCCCACCGCCGATCACGGCACGGTGCCCGCCCAGATGTCGTTCCCGCCGCTGGATCCCGCGACCACCCACGTCACCCGCGCCATGCAGATCCTGCCCACTGTCATCAGCCTGGCCGAGCACCGGCGCCCGAACCGGTCGGTACTCACCGTCGACGACCTGGCGGTGGGCTGCGACGGCCGACGCATGTATCTCGCCGCACCCGACCAGGGCCACCGCTTCGAAGCCGTCGGCATGCACGCGCTCAACCTGCGCACCCACACCCCACCACTGGCACGGTTCCTCATCGAACTCGGCCGCGCCCAGTGCGCCCAGGTCACCGCTTTCGACTGGGGCGCCGCCGCCCGGGCCAAGCTGCCGTTCCTTCCCCGCATCCGCTACGGGCGCGCGATCCTCGCCCCCGCCACCTGGCGGCTGGAAGCTACCGAGCTGCCCGACCGGCGGCAGCCCTGGTACGCCTGGGACGACGCCCTCGACCAGTGGCGGGCCCGCCGGAGCCTGCCCCGCCTGGTGCAGCTGGTCGAAGCCGACCGGCGCCTGCCGCTGGACCTTGACGAGTCCGCGCACCGCGTCCTGCTGCGCACCCACCTGCTCACCGCACCGCGAGCGGTCCTCGTGGAAGCACCCACCCCACAGGACCTCGGCTGGTCCGGCGGCCGCCCGCACGAGGTCATCCTGACGCTTCACGCCACCGAGCGACCACCCTGGCCGCCCTTGCCCACACCGACCCAGGCCCGCGTCATTGGACGAGACCAGTGCCTGAGCCCCGCCACCTCCCCGCTGCTGCTCGCGAAACTCTACGGAGACATCCGCCGACAAGACCTCCTCCTCGCCGAGCACCTGCCCCGACTGCTCACCGAGTGGGAGGTGCCGCCGGACTGGTGGTTCCTCCGGTTCCGCGACCCGGACCAGCATCTCCGCCTCCGCATCGCCCTGCCCGACCCGTCGGAATTCGGACCGGCCGCCGGACGTGTCAGCGCATGGGCCGACGATCTACGCCGACGTGGCCTGCTGCGGGAGATCCAGTACGCCACCTCCTACCCCGAGACCGGGCGGTGGGGATCCGGTGCGGCCATGCAGGCCGCGGAGGCGGTCTTCATCGCCGACTCCCACGCCGTCCTCACGCAGCTACGCCAGCCCGTCCGCCCGCGCCGACAGGCACTCGTCGCCGCGCAGATCGCCGCTATCGCCGTCGCCTACACCGGCAACGTCGACGCCGGCATGCGCTGGCTCATCGACCACGTACCCCCGACCGCGCCGCAGCCGGTCGAGCGGCCGCTGTTCCACGAAGCCGTACGACTCGCCCACCCCGGCGACGACTGGGCCGCACTGCGCGCTGTCCCCGGCGGCACCGCCGTCGTCGACGCCTGGAAGAACCGCGACATCGCCCTCGCCGTCTACCGGACCCACCTACCCGGACCGCACACCGACGGCATCAACAGCGACGACGTCCTCGGCTCCCTCATGCACGCCCACTACATCCGCGCGGTCGGCATCGACTTCGACGACGAGGACCGGTGCCGCTACCTCGCCCGCGCCGCCGCCCTGGCCTACTTCGCCCGGAGCCGGCCATGACCCTTACGTACGAGAGCCACGACCTCGCTGTCGCAGTCGCCGATCTGCTCGCCCATCCCGACGACCCACGGCTGCCGATCCGGCAACCCTGGTGGCAGCAGTCACTCGCCCTCGGCGTACCCGGCATCGCCCTGCTGCACGTCGAGCTGGCAGCGGCAGGGCTAAGACCCTGGCAACGCGCCCACCGCTGGCTCACCGCCGCTACCAGCCGACCGGTAACGGCGGGCCCCGACAGCCACCCCTTCCACGGCGCACCCGCGCTCGCCCACGTCCTCGCCTGCGCCGCCACCCACCGGCCCGGCGCCTACGCCCGCGCGCTCGACGACCTCGACCGGGCGATAGCCGCGGACGCCCGGCGCCGCGTGGCCGCCGCGCACGCCCGCATCGACGATGGGGAACTACCGGCGCTCGCGGAGTTCGACGCCATCCGAGGGCTCGCCGGGATCGGCGCCTACCTGCTCCGCCGAGCACCCGACAGTGAGGCGCTGGCCATGGTGCTCGGATATCTGGTCCGGCTGACGCAGCCACTCCGCGCCGGCAGCGAGGTGTTACCAGGCTGGTGGACCGGCAGCGGGCCCTCCGGCCGCGCCGACTCCCGCTTCCCCGGCGGACACGGCAACAACGGCACGGCCCACGGCATCGCCGGACCCTTGGCGCTACTGGCGCTCGCGGCCCTGCACGGCATTGTCGTCGACGGTCAGACCGCTGCCATCGCAACGATCTGCACCTGGCTCGGCCGATGGTGCCACGATTCCACGGCCGGTCCGCTCTGGCCGTACTGGATCACCAGACCGCAACTCCGGGCGGACCGCGCCGAGGTCCACCGCGTGCAGCGGCCGTCCTGGTGCTACGGCACCGCCGGCCTGGCGCGCGCCCAGCAACTCGCCGCCCTGGCCCTGAACGATCACGTCCGCCGCGCCACGGCCGAAGGCACACTCGTACGCGCTCTCGCTGACCCGTGCCAGCTCGCGGCGACCACCGACCCGTCGCTCTGCCACGGCCACGCCGGCCTGGCCCACATCGCGCACCGGATGGCCGCCGACGCCCTGCCCGACACCGCCGGGACCCTCGGCGTGCTGGTCCCTCGGCTTCTCGGCGCGCTCGACCCGGACGGTGCCGGGCCTCGACGTGCCGCAGCTGCCCTGGTCGCCGCGAGCCCTGGCCTGCTCGAAGGCGCCGCCGGCGTCGCGCTGGCGGCCCTCAGCTGCAGCAGCGCGGGCGCGCACACCAGCTCCTGGGACGCCTGCCTGCTCACCGCCCCCATCGCTCATCCCCTGACGTGAGGACGTCGAATGCCAACGCCCGCCTGGCGGCAGTACACCGTCGAGTTCCCCGACCCCACCGCAGCCGAGGACGTCGCCGCCTCCGTCCTGGCCCCGGCGCTGGCCGCCGCGCAGGACGAGAGCGTGCTGCACGGGTGGTGGTACGTCCGGAAGTACCCCACCTGGCGGTGGCGCTACCTTGCCGACGACCCGACCTCCCACCGCGTCGAGGACCTGCTGGAGACACTCGCGGGCCAGGACCGAATCACCAACTGGACCCGAGGCGTCTACGAACCGGAGACCCTGGCCTTCGGCGGGTCGGCCGGCATGCAGGTAGCCCACGAGCTGTTTCATCAGGACAGCCGGCACCTGCTACTCGACCTGCCTCCCGCCACCACGCTGGGACGGCGCGAGCTCGCCGTGCTGCTGTGCAGCGTCCTGATGCGCGCCGCCGGTCTGGACTGGTACGAGCAGGGCGACACCTGGGCGAAGGTCGCCGACCTCCGGCCCTCCCCCGGCCTCGCAGTGCCAGAGCGGGCCGCCGAACTGGCCCGAGCGATCAATCGGCTCATGACCGTCGACGCCCACAGCCTCGCGAAGACAGGCGGACCACTCGTGGGCCTCGGCCCATGGCTCGACGCCTTCGCAACCGCCGGCCAGGCGCTCGCCGACCTCGCCCGGCACGGCCGCCTCCGACGGGGGCTACGCGCCGTCATCGCACACCACGTCATCTTCCACGCCAACCGATCTGGCCTGTCCGTTCAGGACCAGTCCACCCTCGCCGCGCTCGCGGTCCGCAACGTCTTCCACCACACCACGAGGAGCACCGTGTCGATCGCAGAACCCACGCCCACGAGCACTAGCGTCGATCGAGTGACCAGCGACCCCGCCGACCTGCGCGCCGCGCTCACCGACGCACTGCGCGCCGAGAACATCATCCGCACGCCCGGCGTCGAGGCCGCCATCCGCACCACCCCGCGGCACCTGTTCCTACCCGGCGTACCACTGGAACAGGCCTACGCCGACGCTCCCGTCTACACCAAGACCGACGGCCGAGGCGCCTCCATCAGCGCCGCCTCACAGCCACGGATCGTGGCGATGATGCTCGAACAACTCGACGTACGACCCGGCCACCGGGTCATGGAAGCCGGCGCCGGCACCGGCTACAACGCCGCCCTGCTCGCCGCCCTCACCGGCGACAACGGACGCGTCGTCACCCTCGATGTCGACGAGGACCTCGTCGACGGGGCCCGCAAACACCTTGCCACCGCGGGCGTCACGAACGTGGACGTCATCCTCGGCGACGGAGCGCTCGGCTGCCCCGACGGCGCACCCTACGACCGGATCATCGCCACAGTCGGCGCCTACGAAACCCCTACTGCCTGGCTGGAGCAGCTCGCCCCGCACGGGCGACTCGTCGTACCGCTGCGCCTGCGTGGCGCCGCCTCCCGCTCGATCATCTTCGAGCGGCACGACGGCGGATGGCGCGACCAGGGCAGCGAACTGGCCGTCTTCATGCCGCTGCGCGGCATCGGCGATGACGCCCGCCGACTCGTGCCGATCACACCGGAGCAGGACGTGATCCTGCAGGTGCACAAGGAACAGGACGTCGACACCGCGGCACTGGCCGGCGTGCTGGACACCGAGCGGCGCAAGATCTGGACAGACGTGTTCTTCCCACCGATGGTGCCGTACGAGTGGATGGACCTCTGGCTGGCCTGCCGGCTCGACAACGCCATCATGCGCATGAACGTCCAACCCGCAGCCATCGAACGCGGCGCCGTCACCCCGATGTTCCCCTGGGGCGCGATGGCCACCACCCGCGGCGCCGACCTCGTCTACCTCACCATCAGGCCCACCCCGACCAGACCCGACGGCACCAAGTTGTACGAGGTCGGCGTCATCGGCCACGGACCCCACGGAGCGGACCTCGCACAGCAGGTCAGCGAAGAAATCCGCATCTGGGACGCCACCTACCGCTCCCGCACCGTGCGCTTCGAGATCCCCGACGCTCCCGCCGAGGCGGACCCCTCGGCCGGACGCTTCGTTCTTCCGCGGCCGCACCACCCGCTCACCGTCATCTGGCAGTGACCGTGCAGCCGGACAGCGCGGTGCTGCGGCGCTTCCCGCTGGTCGCGCGGCCACGGCCCATCGCTGGGCCGCTGGTTGAGCGCGTCGACAATTTGTGCACCCTGGCCGAACGCGCCGCGCGAGAGCACGACCGAGTCGCGGCGTCGGCCGTCTACAACCAGGCTGCTCTGCTCGCGTCGGACTGCGGCCAGCCGGAGCTGGCCCGCCGGTGGTGCCACGAGCACGCCGCCGCGTACCTGCAGGCTGTTCCTCTAGACGCGCGGGCGGCGCGGTGTGCGCTGGAGCCCTTGGTCAATCTCGCCCGGCTGCACATTCGCGACCGCGACGGCGACGCTGCTCTTCACCTCCTCACTGGCCTCTTCGAGGCGGTGTCATCACGGAGGGATGCGGTGATCGACGGCCAGGCCCTGCCGGCGAGCCGGCTGACTCGCGGCGAGGACGACCACCACGAAGTAAGGCAGTGGCTGTGGAGCGTGCTCGTGGCGGAGGGCGCCCGTGCGCTGGCTGGCGCGGGCCGGTGGAGAGAGGCGTACGCGCATCTTGAGCGGCATCGTGGCATCGGCCAGCGGATGCTCGACGGACGTCAGGTGGCGGTCATTGCTCATGTCAGGGCGGGTGATCTGGAGTCGGCCCGGGCACTGGTGGCCGGAACCGCTCGGGGTGAGCCGTGGGAGGAGGTGATCACCGCATGCTTGGCCCACCTGTGCGACAGGCCCTCGCGTACGCACCTAGACCTCGCGTTGGAGGGCTACCTCGGCCTACGGCCGGCGCAGGGCCTAGCTGTCTTCGAAACTCGGCTGGGATTGACGCTCATTGACGCATCGACCGGAGCGGATCAGCGAATCTTGCCGCAGCTTGCTTCGGAAGTGGTTGCCAGAACGGTCGGCTCCGGTGACGCCTACGCTGCCCGCGAAGTTCTCCTCCACGAAGGTCTCATGGCGGCCGTTGACGGCCGGCGCACCACCCAACTCAGGAACACCGTATCGACTAGCGGGTTGATCTTGATCTCACTTCCGGTCTGGTTGCGGGAACGCATCGACGGCGTCCTCGACGCTTGTCGCGCTGCGATCGCTGAGGCCTGGTGAGCGCCTCGAATCGAGCGCCTGCGATCAACGAAGCGGATTCCATGCGACCCCTCCAGGGATGATGGCGACCGCCGTGCCCATGGACGGCGGGCTGAACGTCAATATCGCGTTGCGTTCCCTTCAGGGTGATGAGCAACACTGGGCTAGCCTGCTCTCCGGGCACCGGCTCCTGTCGGGTTCATTCCAGAGGTGACGAGCGACGGCGTACCAGCCCGGCTTGGGGCGCAAGACCCTTGATCCGTACTTGGCGGGTTGGCGCAAGCGGGTGGTACCGACGCTCGGTCACATTCCCGTTCGGATGATTACCAATGGCGCGGTGGATCGGGCGGTGCACTCGTGGATCGCCGACGAGTACAGCCGATCGACGGTGAAGAACAGTCTCGCCGTGCTGGTCCGGGTGATGGAACAGGCGGTACGGGACGGCATCATCCAGCGGAATCCCGCCCAGGTGACCGGTTGGCAGCGCGAGTACCAGCGGGCCGCCGACGAGCTGGACGATCCTCGCTCACTGGCACTGCCCGATTGGGAAACGCTGACCACTCTTGCCGCTGCACTGGTCGACCGCTCCGCGAATCACTTCACCGGATGGGCCGACGTGGTGATATTCGCCGCCTGTACCGCCGCCCGGATCGGCGAGGTTTCCGGCGTCCGGGCCGAGGACATCGACCGAGAAACGTGGATGTGGAC
This sequence comes from Micromonospora sp. C41, assembly GCF_018070485.1. Lineage (NCBI taxonomy): Bacteria > Bacillati > Actinomycetota > Actinomycetes > Micromonosporales > Micromonosporaceae > Micromonospora > Micromonospora sp. C41. The sequence goes on from NZ_JAGPXP010000011.1 coordinate 163,966, forward strand.
GGTACGCCGCCAAACCACGCCCGGTCCCGGTGGTCTGATCGACAAGGGCACCAAGGGGAAACGCGCACGCACGGTGCCGCTGATCGAAGAGGTACGACCGATCGTGGCCCACCGCCTGGACGCCGCGACCAAGCCCGATTCCCGGCTGTTCACCGGGCCGCGCGGTGGCCGGATCAGTACCGCCGTGCTGCGCGACGCGACGCATTGGGATGAGGTGGTCACCACGCTCGGATACGAGCACCTACGCCGGCACGACCTACGGCACACCGGCCTTACCTGGATGGCCGATGCAGGCGTACCGGTGCACGTCCTACGGAAGATCGCCGGACACGGGTCGCTGACCACCACCCAGCGGTACCTACACCCCGACCGGCAGTCGATCACCGACGCGGGAACGGCGCTCAGCGCTCATTTGAAGGCCCGCCGGTCCCCAGGTGGTCCCCTGCTACGCGCCGTCTAAATCAGGAAATCCCCACTGCCCCGATACGAATTAGAGGCCGTAGACCAGGGTTCTCACCCCGGTTGACGGCCTCTTTTCGTGCTGTCGGGACGGCCGGATTCGAACCGACGACCCCTTGACCCCCAGTAGTCCGGTGGTCCAGCGGCGTGCTCAGGCACGTTCTCCCAGGTCGCGTGAAGTGTAAACCAGCCGAGTAAAGGAGTCATCGCACCACTCCCCCGCCTCATGCCTGGGGCGCCGAGCACCGCATCAGCGGACGTCCTGGCCGTTGCGGCTGCACGACGCCGACGGTGAGGCAAAGACGCTGAGCTGGGGTAGGCTGGCCGATCTGACCGCGTATCAGCAGGAAGCCTCCGCCCGCGAACGCGGTCTGGAGACGGTAATCGCGGCCCTTTGTACGAAGAACACCGACCTTAGCACCCTGCTCGGCGAAGCCCGGATCGGCGCCGCGGCGGCCGACGCCCGCGCCGACAGCGTCGAGGCGTTACACCCAGCTACTCACCGTCCTGTCCGACCGGCGCAACGCAGCGCCGCATTGAAAGGCCCCGCCGAATGACCTCGACGGCACCCACATCGTCGTTCCGGCCGCTGTGGCTGGCCGTCTTCGTCCTCGCCGCCGCGGCGGTCGGCGCGGTGGCCGGGCCGCTCGCCGTCGCCGGCAGCCCCAACGTGCCCACCGCCATCCTTACCGACACCGTCGCGCTGCTACTCGCCTTAGCGCATTACCTGTCCGGCAGCTCCCGGTGACCCTGGGCACCGCCCCGGTGCGGTATCAGCCGAACGCCGACAACACGGTGCTGCGCGACGTGCTGCACCGGCTGTGGGACTACCGGTGCTACGCCTGCGGAACACCCAAAGATTTCACCGACGTCCAGATCGACCACCTAATCGCACGGAACCTGACCCCCGCCAACCGCGCCACCGTGCTGCACCGCTACGGACTGCCGCCCAGGTTCGACCTCGACCGGCCGGCGAACCTCGCCCCGATCTGCGGCGACTGCAACCGTAAGAAGAGCAACACCACGCCCCGACGATCACGCTGATCCTCGGCATGCACCTGGACAAGGCCCGCAAGCTCGAGCCCCGGGTGGACGACGCAGTCCGCGGCTTCGCTGCCGGCAACCGGATTGGCAGCTACCTGCGCCGCGTCAACGCCGACAGCCTGCACGACAGCTCGGCCCGGACCGCGTTCCTGCGCCATGCGCCAGCGATCGTGCAGAAACTGGCCCTCACCGACCCGGCCGGCGTCGACTTCTTCACCGCTGACCACCTGCACGTCGAGCTGGAGTCCTTTGCGGTCCCGGTCGCGCTGACCCTCAACCAGCGGGGTCGCAGTGCCATGACGGTGCTGGCCGAGATCATCGGGTGCCCACTGGCCGACGCCCTGCGCAGCGGGGTGCACACTTTGGTTGGCGCGGTCGCCGAGCAGGCCCGTGGTTCCATCGAGAGCGTGGATCTGCCGAACGGTCCGGTGAACGCCGAAGAACCGCAGTGCGACGACCTCGACCTGACCATCGACGAGGTCGACTTCCGCCGTGCGAACGACGAGCTGACGATCACCTTCGACGGTGCGTTCTCCGGTCACTTCTCCGGCTCTGTGGTCTTCGACGCCCCGGGCGGTGACGGTCTGATGGTTTCCTCGGCGGACAGTGAGGTCGCCGGCCGGTTTGCGTTGTGGGCCAGCTGGCAGCTCGGAGCCGCGGGCGTGCCACCGGCCGAGTCGTCCGCGGAAGTCACACACTGGGCGCGCAGCAGCGTGCTGATCTGATCCGAGTCGGCAGCGCCCAAGGCACGGGCGACTCGAATCGTCGCCCGGGACGCTGGCGGCCGGTTCCTGCCGCCGGCACCGCGGCGTTTTTGTCGTACCTCGATGCGACGATGGGTAGTCGTCGGCGCGGCGGTCGACGGCACACCCCACGGCCCTGTCCTTCGACGAGGTGTTGCTCTTGAATCCGCGGCCCGGCCCGCCACAGCTGGCATTCAACTTCCTACCCGTCACTTTCACCGCGGCCACGTTCGACGGCGGCGAGGTGCCCTATACCTCCCCCGAGCAGTTGTCCGCACTGCGCGTCAAGCTTGTCGACAGTCACGTCGTCACCAGGATCCGGGACTCGATCAAGTGCATTCCGATCGTTGACGGCGCTGACCCGTACGGCACCCCGACGACCTATCACCTGCGGGAGCACAAGCCGCTGACGATGCGGCTGGCGGAGCAGGCGCTGCTGCGTGCGGTCCGCGGCTGGGGGTACCAGCTGCGCAAACGGCAGCCGGTCACCTTCGTGTCCCGGTTCGCCGGTAAGGATCTGCTCGAGCCGCTCGTGGGTGAGCACCGCCCGCAGGCGCTCGGCCGGTTGCACGTCTACCCCCAGTTCATCTTGGATGCCCGGACGATGGGCCCATCCGACCGGCCGGGTGTGATCGTCGGCGTCAAGACCCGCCGCGAGATCGACCTGACCGTCGCGGAGCTGCTCGAGCTGGGGGTCGGTGTACTCGGTCAGTACGTGCTCGCCAATCCCGGCACGATGGTCACGGAGCCGGACATGGATCCGTGGGCGTACCGGCGCGCGGCCGGGGCAGTGGAGCGGGTGCACGGCAGCGACCTGATCCTGCGCGACGCTCCCGGTGCAGACACCGTGGACGCGAGCCAGGCGTGGCTGGAGGGCAGGCTGGAGACCTTCCAGGACGTCCTGCGCACGCTGGCCGGCACCGACGGCGCCCGCATCCAGCGGGAACTCGACCAGGCGGCCTTCGAGTTGCTAGGCGCCTTTGGCCGCTACGAGAAGACGATCGACATCGCCACCCGGCTCGGTAAGCACGGGCCGCTGCTGCTGGCCAACGGGCTGGCCGCCACCATCGAGCAGCCGGTCGGTTCGAGCAACGGACGCTCGGTACAAAGTGCGCGGTACCAGTCGCCGACGTTCCGGTTCGACCAGGCCGGCGACAAAACCGACTACAAGCTCGAGCGTGGCCTGACCACGAATGGACCGTTCGACGTCGAGTTCTTCGCGAACAAACGACCCCGGATCGCGGTGATCACACCGCGCGAGCACAAGGGCGTCGTCGAGAACTTCATCAACCAGCTGCTGCACGGCGTACCGGGGCAGAACCCGTTCAGCCAGGGGTTCATCCGCAAGTACCACCTGGCCAGCTGCGACGTCTCGGTGCACCCTTTCGATGGCGGTCCGCTAGACGCCGACGCCTACCGGCACGCCTGCCGGGCGGCGCTGCAGGCCGGCGCCGTCGACCTGGCCATCGTGATCACCAGCGAGGCGCAGACCCACCTGGCCGGCGACGACAGTCCGTACCTGGTGGCGAAGTCCACGTTCATGGGGCACGGCGTGCCGGTCCAGGAGGTCAAGATCGAGACGGTGCGGCTGCCGAAGCTCGCCGTCCCGCTCAACAGCATCGCGCTGGCCTGCTACGCCAAGCTGGGCGGGATCCCGTTCGTGATCGCCGCGCCCCGCGCCCTGGCGCAGGAGCTGGTTATCGGAATCGGCAGCGCCCACGTCAAGGCCAGCCGGCTCACCGAGCCGGAACGGGTCGTGGGTATCACCACCGTTTTCTCCGCCGACGGCACCTACCTGCTGTCGAACGCCTCCCGAGAGGCCGACTACGCCGACTACCCGCGAGAGCTGCTGCGCTCGCTCACCGAGTGCATCGAGGACATCAAGAACCGCAACGCCTGGCAGCGCGGCGACGGCCTGCGCCTGATCTTCCACGTGTTCAAGCCGCTCAAGGATGTCGAGGCGATCGCGGTCAAGCAGTTGGTGGAACGGCTCACCCGCGACTACGCGTCGGTCGAGTTCGCGTTCGTCCACGTCAGCAACGACCACGAGCTGGTGATGTTCGACCGGGCGAGCGCCGGCATCGCCACCCATGGCGGCGCGGTTAAGGGCCGGTTCGTCCCGGAGCGCGGGCACGCCGTCGCGATCGGACGGCGCGAGATGCTGCTGGCCGTCGGTGGCCCCTACGATCTCAAGAGCGCCACCCACGCGATCCCCAAGCCGCTGCTGCTCAAGCTGCACGCCGAGTCGACGTTCACCGACATCGAGTACCTCGCCCGGCAGGCCTACCGGTTCACCAGCATGTCATGGCGCACGATGTACCCCTCGCGGCTGCCGGTGACCATCCAATACTCCGATCTGATCGCCGAGCTGCTCGGCCAGTTGCGGCACGTGAAGAACTGGAACGCTGACGCGATCGTCACCCGCCTGCGCGGCAGCCGGTGGTTCCTGTGACCGCCCCGGACCCCGGCGCGCTTGTGCCGGTGGGCTCCCTGCTCGGCGATCAGCTCCGGGCCCTGCAGGAGCCGCTGCTGCGGGCCAACCTGCCCGGCAACCTCGACGGACTGCTCGCCCATCACCTGCTGGGCGGGCGTCACCTCGGATTCCGCTGGAACGTCGATCCGCTGACGCCGGCGTGGCTGCGCGATAACACGCACCGATTCATCCAAGCCGCGGGTCTGGCCGTGCTCGGCTACGGCCTGACTGCGTTCCCGGGCGAGCAGAGCCCGGCGGCCCAGGAGCTGCTGATCGACGGCATGGCCGAAGTGATGCGCCGCAGCCCCTTCCAGAGCGATGGGGTGACCTTCATCAACGACCCCGGCCAGCTCGTCGGCCTAGCCCTGGCGGCCAACGCCGTGGCGGCCGAGGCATCCCAGGTCCGCACCTGGCTGAGAACAGTGCTGCAGGACGCCCGGCTACGCCCGCCGACCCTGCTGCTCCAGCTGTTTCAGGAGTACGCTCGCCATCTGCTCGACCTGGACCCGGCGGCCCGGCCGGCCCTGGACGGCATCGACGACCCGGTAGAGCTGGCCGCGCTGCACTGGGTCCTGACCCTGCCGCCCCGCCCCGCTGCCGGTGGCCCCGACCAGCTGCGCCTGCTGCATTCCCGTCTGATCAACGCGATCCTGCTCGGCGGGCCGCGCCCGGTCGCCGCGTGGCGGTCGGCGCTGTTGATCGAGGCCGCCACTCGCATCGTCACCAGTAGCATCGACGATCAGCTGCTCAGCCTCAACCACGTGGGCGTGCTGCTGAGCCGGTTCGAGGACGCGATGCGCCACTGGCGCTACGACACCGCCGGCGAGCGGCCCATCCGATGGCAGATCACCTCCGAACGCGAGGTACAGGACATCCTCTGGATGATGCTGCGGCCGGTCTTCCCCGACCTCGTCGACGAGGAGACCCTCCGTAAGATCGGGCACAGCACGTACCGGGCCGACTTCGGCATCCCGTCGCTCGGCCTGCTGATCGAGGTCAAGTACGCCCGGAAGGCCAGCGACTTCAAGGAGTTCGAGCAGCAGATCTTCATTGACTACGTCGCCTACCTGACCGGCAACGGCCCCTACCGCAAGCTGGCCGTGTTCATCTACGACGAGTCCGGTTCCGTCCAGGAGTACGGCACCACCCGCCGTGCCCTATTGGAACGGCCTAACATCACCGACGTCGTCATCGTGTCCCGGCCGAGCCACGTGCCGGTCCCCACCCGTCAGTCCCGCTCACGCCGGTCCGGCTCCCGACCGTAACGGTCGTCCGGTAATCCCGCTGCGCAGCGCAATCCGCGCCGTCGGCACGTTTTCGACCGACAGAGCCGGTGGAGTCATCCCGCGATGGCCCTCCGCCTGTCTCGACCGAATCGGTGCGGGAGGAGGTACCCACAGCCGGGCTCATCGGTGGGAAGCACCGTGGACAGGGACCCAGCTCGCGGCGGTGCTCGCCGCGCTGTCCGGCATCCTGGTTCCTGACTCGGTACAGTTCCTCCACCGAAAATCTTGCCCACGGAAGGACACGTGCGCGGTTGGACACCGTTGACTTCCGGAACTGGTGCACCCTCGGTGCACTCGTGTCCATCGGCAGCCACCACGCTGGCGTCATCGAGTCATTCGACGACGCCACTGGCATCGCTACCCTTGCCGCCGCGCTGCCCGGCGCGTACGCCGACTCCGGGTCCCTCGCCCTCATCGCCCACCGGCTTGGCAAGGACGGGGTGGCCAAGTTCCTCAGCAACAAGCTGCCGACCAAGGCATCTGCACGGTCCGGGGACATGGGTGAGATCCTTGCGACGGCGTACCTGCACGAAGAGCACGGATGGGTGGTCGGACCGAGCCGGCTCATCCAACGCGACCATCAGCAGTGGGCGATGCGCGGCGACGACGTGCTGGGCGCGAAGCTCGACACGGCGGGCAAGGCGGTGATCATCAAGGCGGAGGCCAAGAGCCGCGTCACCCTCGCCAAAGACACCGTCACGGAGGCCCGCAACGGTCTGGCGCGGGAAATGGAGATGCCCTCGGCACATTCGCTCACCCAGTTCGCCGAGCGGCTGCTGTCGACAGCCGATGCCGAGGTCGGCGAAGCCGTGCTGATGCTGCAGCTGCTCGACGAGGTCCGTGCCAACCGGGTCAGCCACCTGATGTTCCTGTTCACTAGCAACGACCCCGGCAAGCACGTGACCGCTGACTTGCAGGCGTACACCGGCGCTGTCGCGCAGCTAACCATCACGCTGCGGGTACACGGCCACAAGAAGTTCATCACCGACGCCTACGAGCTGGTGGTCACCGATGGCGCGTGAGGCGCAGCGCCTGGCACAGCTGCTGACGATGGCCACTGACGCCGGCTTCCGCGGCCGGCTCCTGGCCCGCGGGCAGGCCCAATCAATGATCCGCCGCGAAGGGGTCCTGCCTGCGGGCGCACCTACGTTCAGCGCCTTCCTCGACGCCGACCTGCTCAACTACGGATACGCTTTGCTGTCGACCAGCCTTGGCTTGCTGGAGGCGGCCGAGGACGACACGACGGGACAGCTGACCCTCACCCGGGAAGGGTTCATCCAGAGCTCGTACGCCATCGAGGCTGCCACCCGCAACGCAGCCCCAGGACCCGAGCTGGTGTTTCATAACCTCGTCGCCGGGGCGGCCAGCCACCTCGCCGGCTACGCCGCCCGCGCGTACTCGCTGATTCACGCGAGCCGCGCGTCGGGCCGGCTCACGCCGATGGAGCACACCCTCGCGGACTTGCTCATGCGCGACTTGTCCGCTATCGACCAGCGGACCCGCCGGCTGCGGTCGTCACCTGAGGTCTCCGACGAGGCCATGCTGTCCGCCTTCACCGCACCCGACGTCGACCCGGACGACCCGGATGTCCTGAACGACCTGGAAAACGCAGCTGATCAGGTCGGGCCCGTCGTGCTGCTGCTCAGCGAGAACTACCTCTCCGCGGTTTCGGCCGCCCTGTTCGCCATCGAGATTGGCAGCCGCGCCCTGCTCGACGCCGCGCTGCAAGACCTGCAGCTCGGGGAACAGGCGTCTTCGGACGTCAGCGCGCCCGGGCCGTGGTGGGTGTACCGCCTGACCCGGCACCTGCTCGGCGAGCTGTTCGACACCAGCCTGCAGACGACGATTCCGCAGCCCCCGCCGCTCGGAGCCGCCGCTGACCGTGCCGGCCGGTGGCGCGAGCTTCGGGAGACCTTCGTCGCGTCGCTGCTGGCCCGCGAACGCGCCGAGATTGACCTGTGGCCGTCGCAGTTGCATGTCGTCCACCGGATCTTCCAGGACTCGCGGGATCTCGTCGTCGCGCTACCGACCAGCGCCGGCAAGACCCGCATCGCCGAACTGGCGATCCTGGCGTGCCTCGCCCAAGGCCGCCGGACGGTGTACGTCACCCCGTTACGTGCCCTGTCCGCGCAGACCGAGCACGTTCTGACCCGGACCTTCGCCCCGCTGGGCATCCGGGTCTCATCGCTGTACGGCAGCATGGGCACCAGCGACGTCGATGAGGACACCCTGCGCTCCGGTGAGGTCGTCGTCGCCACCCCGGAGAAGCTGGACTTCGCGCTGCGATCCGACCCGTCCGTGCTCGACGACGTCGGCCTGATCGTGCTGGATGAGGGACACATGATCGGCGCCTCCGAGCGCGAGGTCCGCTACGAGGCCCAGATCCAGCGCCTGCTGCGCCGCGCCGACGCCGCGACCCGGCGCATCCTGTGCCTCTCGGCGGTGTTTCCCTCCGGCAACGACCTCGACGACTTCGTCGCCTGGATCACCGACGATGAGCCGGACGGCCTGCATCGCGAAGGCTGGCGCCCGACCGGGCAGCGGTTCGGGCTCGTCGAGTGGCGCGGCGACCACGCCAGGTTGACGATCACTCTCGGCCCGGAACAGTCGTTCATCCCTCGCTACTTCGAGGCCAAGAAACCGCGCCCACCGCGCCGCAAGCTGTTCCCTGCCGACCAGGGTGAGCACATCATCGCCACGGGATGGCGGCTGGTCGAGGAAGGCCAGACCGTCCTGGTCTTCTGCCCGCAGCGCAACTGGGTCGAACCTTACGCCCCAAAGATCATCGATCTGTACGGTCGTGGTCTGATCCCGTCCGTGCTGCCGGACGGCGTCGATCTCAGCGACGCGCTAACCGTCGGCGCCGAGTGGTTCGGCCCCGACCATCCCATCCTGCGCTGTCTTGAGCTCGGCGTGGCCATCCATCACGGAGCGCTGCCGGGGCCGTTCCGGCGCGAGGTGGAACGGCTCCTGCAACGCGGCAGTTTGAAGGTCACCATCGCCTCGCCGACACTGGCCCAAGGGCTGAACCTGTCCGCCTCGGCCGTGCTCTTTCACAGTCTGCACCGCAGCGGGGAGCTGCTCAAAGGATCCGAGTTCGCCAACGTGATCGGACGGGCCGGCCGGGCATTCGTCGACACCGAAGGTCTCGTCCTCTACCCGATTTTCAAGACCGGTGCCTGGCGGCGCCAGGAATGGCTCGGGCTGACCCAGGGCGACGGTGGCCGGCCGCTGCAGTCCGGGCTCATCGGCGTCGGTGTCGCCTTGGTCCGGCAGCTGGTCACCGCCTACGGGCTGGCCTCCGTCGAACCGGTGCTCGCCTACCTCACCGGCGGCCTGGACTGGTCGCTGCCCGTGCTGTCCGCCGGCACCGCTGACGAGCAGGCCGCCGCGGCGGCGGGCTGGCGGTCGAACCTGGCGCTGCTCGACATCGGCATCCTGAGCATCGTCGGTGACGGCGACCAGGACCTCGTCACGGACGCGGCGACGCAGTTCCTCACCGATGCGCTGCGTGACTCATTGTTCGAGCGTCAGCTGCGCCGCTATGACGACACCGCCCAGGCCGTCCTGCGCGAAGTCGTCTTCAGCCGGACCCGGCACCTGTGGCGCACGTCGACGGCCTCGCAGCGCCGAGGCTGGTATCTGGCCGGACTGGGCGCGCAAGCAGGATCCGAGCTCGCGCAGGTCTCGGGGCATATCGTCGCGTTGGCCGGCCAGGCTGAAACGGCACTCCTCGGCGACGACCACGAGCAAGCCGGCGACCTGATCACCCAGATCGCCGACGTCGTGTTCGCAGTGCCGGCGTTCGGACCGGAGAACCCGGTCGACAACCGCGACACGGTGCTCCGGCACTGGGTTCACGGACTGGCCCTCAGCGAGGTGCCGGGTGACCGGGTCCAGATCGCGCAGTTCATCGAAGCCGACGTCATCTACCGGCTGGTCTGGGGGATGGAGGCAGCCCGCGTCTATGAGACCGCCCAGGACAACGCCGACGCCACCGCCCTGCTGGGCACTGCGGTCACCGCGATCGAGACGGGCACCTTTCATTTGCCGGCCTCGGTCCTCATCCGCTCCGGATTCGACTATCGCCTCGCCGCCATATCGGCGGTGACCAGCACTGGCGCCTCCTTCGACACGGTGGCCGGCATGCATCACTGGATCGACAACCTCGACCTCGCCCACGCGCTGAGCCCGCAGTGGCCGACACCCGAGTCGCGGTCGGCGTGGGAGGCGTTTGCGAACCCCACACGGACCCGCCGCGCACACCGGTGGCGCCGGCAGACTGTGGTCGTCCCCGACGTCGTCTGGCACGCGGCGGCACCGGATCCCGAAACGTGGCTACGGGTGACCGACGCGGACCCAGGAAAGATCGACATCTGGTCGACGGGTTTCGACCTGCTGGGCGAGGCGTCGGTTCGCCTCGTGCCGCAGCGGCACGGGGTGCTGCGCGCCCGGCGCATGCCCGTCGGTACTGGGATCGTGCTGCACTATCAGGGCCCCGAGGAGGTATCGCCATCGCCGGCGGGCGCACCGCTGCCCTCGTGAGACAAGCGGCTGCGCCGCCTGCGGCCGTACGGTCCGTGCCGGCACCGAATGGTTTGGTGCCGGCAGCGCCTGTCGTAGCCGGCGGAGCTAGTGCCTCGTCATGTAGCCGGCGATCCGTCGTGTCCGCCTCCCCCGCCAGGAACGAACTGGCGAACGTGGCGTCCGGACCGTCGCCGTTGAACGCGGTGCCGGACATGCGGACTGCCGCCACAGCAGCGGTTGGCTCGCTCCTGCTCGGCGCTGGACCGTTCACCGCGATCGGGAAGGTCACCACCCTCAGCGACGCATGGTGGGCATTCCTCGCCCTGGTCGTGGCACTGGCAGGCGTCGGCATCGGCATCTGGTTCACCGCCGATCGCTCACTCCGCCAATCACCACGCTGGCCATGCTAGGCGACCCAGAGCTGGACAAGCTCCGGTCCCGGATCGCCACCGACCGGACGCCTTCTTCGGGCCATCTGGAAACACCGCCGCCGGGCTGCGGGCGGGCATCACCACACACGCATCCGCAGCAGCTGAGATCGTGACCCTTTTCAGCCGGGAGACGGATCCGACCAACCGGACGGTGCTTGAGCAAGCCCTGTGGGACGCCCACGCCAACGAGGCCCCCTCCCGACAGTCGCAGCGGCGGCTGCTGAAGTTCATCCACGTCTGGCAGATCCGCAAGGCCCTCGTCGGGCACGCATGATCACTATCGCGGCGATGCCCGTAGTCGCATTGGGCGCGGTGATCTTCCTGCTCGTCAGCGTCGACCGGCCAGGGAGGACCCGAAGCCGGCTTCGAGCCCGTCCGCGTCCATAGGTCCCTGACGCCACGAGCCGGTGCCCCACCGCTCCTCCAGCTTGACGCGCGCCCGTAGCAGTCCGTCCACGCCAGCGGCGACCGCTAACCACTGCGCCACCGAACGCACGCGGCGGCCGACGCGCTGCTCAGCCCTTGACCCCGACAAGGTCGTTGCCTCTACCTGCGCACGCCCCAGGCATGCCAATCTGTGAGCGGGAAGCTCGCATCCCGTTTGGCCGAAAATCGTCCACCGTTAAGCGGTCCAGCGACGGCCATAACGAGGCCAGTGCAGTACGCCTGCCAGGCGATTCACAGCGGAGGCAACCAAGACCGGCTCGCTAAACCACCCGAGTTAAGGGTTCCAGCAGCGCCTGACCCGCCGCCGCATCGAGCCAAAACAATAAGCTGAGGGCTTCCGCAAGTCGTTAACCTGCGGAAGCCCTCTCGCTGTCGGGACGGCCGGATTCGAACCGACGACCCCTTGACCCCCAGTCAAGTGCGCTACCAAGCTGCGCCACGTCCCGATGCCCCCGCCGGGTCTCCCCTGCGGCAGCCGGTACAGCTTAGCGCAGGATCTTCGCACCGTGCGCAGAGGCCCCTCCCGCGCCGCGCGCCACACCCCCTAGAGCATCCTAGGAGGGTGTGGCGCGACAACACCAAGAGCGGCAAGTAGAGAGCGCGTCAGCCGTGGGCCTTGCCCCGGCCGCCGGGGCCGAGCTTCTTGCGCGGGCGTACCGAGATCTCGATCGGGCTGCCCTCGAAGCCGAACTCCTCGCGGAGCTTGCGCTCGACGAAGCGCTGATACCCTGCGTCGAGCGGGCCGGTGGTGAACAGCACGAAGCGCGGCGGCGCCGCCCCGGCCTGGGTCGCGAACAGGATGCGCGGGGCGCGTCCGCCGCGTACCGGGTGCGGGGTGGCCTGGACCAGCGCGGTGAGCCACTGGTTGAGCTGCGCGGTCGGGATGCGCGTCTCCCAGCTCGCGAGGGCCTTGCGCAGCGCGGGTGCGAGCTTGTCGACGGCGCGGCCGGTCTTGGCGGACAGGTTCAGCCGGATCGCCCAGGGGATGCGCCGCAGCTCGCGGTCGATCTCCTTGTCCAGGTAGTAGCGGCGGTCGCCGTCGACCAGGTCCCACTTGTTGAACGCGATGACCAGCGCCCGGCCGGACTCGACGACCATGGTGAGGATCCGCTGGTCCTGCTCGCTGATCACCTCGCTGGAGTCGATCAGCACCACGGCGACCTCGGCCGCCTCGATCGCCGAGGCGGTACGCAGGCTGGCGTAGTACTCGGTGCCGCTGGCCTTGCCGACGCGCTTGCGCAGACCGGCGGTGTCGACCAGCTGCCAGGTCTCGCCGCCGATCTCGACCAGGCTGTCGACCGGGTCCACTGTGGTGCCGGCGACCGAGTCGACCACCGCCCGCTCCTCGCCGGAGAAGCGGTTGAGCAGGCTGGACTTGCCGACGTTGGGGCGGCCGACCAGCGCCACCCGGCGTGGGCCGCGCGGCCGGTTCTCCACGATCGCGGGCGCCTCGGGCAGCGCGTCGAGGATGGCGTCGAGCAGGTCGCCGGAGCCGCGGCCGTGCAGCGCCGAGATCGGGAACGGCTCACCGAGGCCGAGCGACCACAGCGAGGTCGCCTCCATCTCGATGGTGGTGTTGTCGGCCTTGTTGGCGATGAGGATCACCGGCTTGGCGCTGCGGCGCAGCATCTTCACCGCGGCCTCGTCCACGTCGGTGGCGCCGACCATGGCGTCCACCACGAACAGCACCACGTCGGCGGTCGCCACCGCGGTCTCGGCCTGGGCGGCGATGGCCGCGGCCCGGTCCTTGGCGTCGGGCTCCCAGCCGCCGGTGTCCACCACCGTGAACGCCCGGCCGTTCCACTGCGCGTCGTAGGGCACGCGGTCCCGGGTCACGCCGGGGATGTCCTCCACGACGGCCTGCCGGCGGCCGATGATGCGGTTGACGAGCGTGGACTTGCCCACGTTGGGGCGGCCGACCACGGCCACCACGGGCTGCGGGCCGGCCGGCTCACCGGAGTCGACCTCCGGCTCGCGCAGCTCCACCCAGCCTTCGAAATCCTGGCTCACGCGGCACCCCGCTCCGTGAGCATCTCGCGCAGGCGGGCCACTACCTCGTCGATGCCCAGCTCGGTGGTGTCCAGCACCACCGCGTCGGGGGCCTGCTGCAGCGGGTTGACCTTGCGGGTCGAGTCGAGGCGGTCCCGGCGGGCCAGGTCCGCGGCGGTCGCCGCGACGTCGGCGGCGTCCTCGGCGCTGCGCCGCTTCGCGCGCGCCGCCTCGGAGGCGGTCAGGTACACCTTCAGGTCCGCGTCCGGCGCGACCACCGAGCCGATGTCCCGGCCTTCGACCACGATCCGGCCCGCGTCGGCGATCACCCGCCGCTGCCGGTCCACCAGCAGCTCGCGTACGGCGGCGACGGCGGCCACCGCGGACACGGCGGCGGTCACCTCGGCGCCGCGGATGGCGGTGGACACGTCGGTGCCGTCGACTGTCACGGCGTACCCCTGGGGGTCGGTGCCGATGCGCAGGTCGGCCTCGGCGGCGACCTTGGCCACCGACTCGGTGTCGGTGAGTTCCACGCCGGAGCGCAGGACTGCCCAGGTCAGCGCCCGGTACATGGCGCCGGTGTCGAGGTAGCGGGCGCCGAGGCCCGCGGCGAGTCGCCGCGACACGGTGGACTTCCCCGAACCGGACGGCCCGTCCACAGCGACCACACATCGCCCGGCCGGTACGTTCTCCTCCACCGTTGTCCTCCTCAGCCCGTACCTCGCGGGTCGCCCGGATTCCCGGGCGCCGTTGAGCGGATGGTTCTGTCGTCAATCATGCCCGCGCCGCGCGGGCGTCCCGCCGGACGGCACGCGCCGGCCCGCGGACCGCGTCGAAGCCTACCGGCAGCCGTACCCCGATCGGCGGGTCAGTCACCCACGGCCTTGAACAGGGCGGCGACCTCCGCGTTCGTCAGCCGCCGCAGCCGCCCGGTGCGCAGGTCGCCGAGCTTGATCGGACCGATCGAGGTACGGATCAGGCGGGACACCGGGTGTCCCACCTCGGCCATCAGGCGCCGGACGATGTGTTTGCGCCCCTCGTGCAGGGTCAGCTCCACCTGGGCGGTTTTGCCGAGCGTGTCGACCAGCTTGAACCCGTCGACCTTCACCGGCCCGTCCTCCAGCTCGACGCCGGCGGCGAGGCGCTTGCCCAGGTTGCGCGGGATCGGCCCGGCCACCTCGGCGAGGTAGGTCTTGAGCACCTCGTACGACGGGTGCATGAGCTTGTGCGCGAGGGTGCCGTCGTTGGTGAGCAGGAGCAGGCCCTCGCTGTCGGCGTCCAGTCGCCCGACGTGGTAGACCCGCTGCTCCAGCCGCGCGCCGATGAAGTCGGCCAGCTCGGTGCGGCCCTTCTCGTCAGCCATGGTGGTGACCACGCCGCGCGGCTTGTTCATCGCCACGTAGACCAGGCGGACGTCGGCCTGGAGCCGCTCCCCGTCGACGACGATCACGTCGCGGGCCGGGTCGGCCTTGTCGCCGAGCTGCGCCACCCGCCCGTTCACGGTGACCCGGCGCCGGAAGATCAGGTCTTCACAGGCGCGCCGGGAACCCACCCCCGCGGCGGCGAGCACCTTCTGCAGGCGCTCGGCGCCCTCGTACACGGGGGCGTCGGGCTTCGGGGCACGGTCATCGCGTCGCATCGGCAAGCTCTTCTACGTCGTCGGGAAGGAACGGGGCCAGCGGCGGCAGGTCGTCCACCGAGTTCAGCCCCAGCTTCTCCAGGAACATGGTGGTGGTCCGGTAGAGGTAGGCGCCGCTGTCCGCTTCGGTGCCGCACTCCTCGACCAGGCCGCGACCCACCAGGGTACGGAGCACCCCGTCGCAGTTGACACCCCGGATGGCCGAGATGCGCGAACGGGTCACCGGCTGCCGGTAGGCGACCACGGCGAGGGTCTCCAGCGCGGCCTGGGTCAGCCGCACGGACTGCCCGTCCAGTACGAACCGCTCGACGTAGGTGGCGTATTCCGGCCGGGTGTAGAGACGCCAGCCACCCGCCGCCCGGCGCAGGTCGAACCCGTGCCCGGCGGCGGTGTATCCGGCGGCGATCTCGTCGAGCATCGCGCCGACCCGTTCCGGGGACTGCTCCAGGACCTCGGCCAGGACCAGCTCGCTGACCGGCTGGTCCACCACGAGCAGGATCGCCTCCAGGGCGCCGCGCAGCTCCGCGTCGTCCAGGACCGGCGCGGGCACCGGTTCCGGCGCGGCCCGCCGCCGTCCCCGCTTGGCGGGTACGCCCTCAGCACCCGCTCCCCCACCCGCCCCCGGCGCCGCGTCCCGCGCGGGCAGGCCGACGTCTCCCCCGGCGTCGTCCGTCCCGGCCTCTCCCGAGATTTTGGTACGGTCCCGCCCTCCGAGGGGCGTCCCCGTACCAAGATCCCCCTGAACCGTGGCGATCTTGGAAGGAATGGGCCCCTCTGAGGGCCCTTCGCTTCCAAGATCCGCCGAGGAATCCGGTGTCGCGTCGAGATCTGCTTCCCGGGAATCGGTGGTGTCCGGGATGTCGGGGTCCGGGTGCTCGGCCGGTGCGTCGGAATCGTCCGGGGCTGGCCGGGGCGGGGCGGGACGCTCCCACGGGGGCACCCATGCGGCGGCCTGGTCGGCCAGGGAGTCGCGGCGTTCCTGGTCGCTCATCCGTTCACTCCTGCGTCGGTGCGTGTTCGTCCGCCGTCTCGCTGGGCACTGCGGCGTCGGATGCGGCATCTGCGGCGACGTCGCCCGGCACGGCGGCGTCGCTCACCCCGGCGCCGACGTCGGCCGGAGCAGCCGCGGCGTCGGCCGGTGCGGCGGGGACGGACGTGGTCGTGGGTTCGGGGCTGCCGGCGTACTCGTCGACTGTCAGCTCGGCCTCGCCGTCGACCGGGCCGGTCCAGCGGACGGTCAGCTCCTCCAGCGCCTGCTCCTGCACGAACGCCACGAGACCCTGCCGGTACAGCTCCAGCAGCGCCAGGAACCGGGCCACCACCTCGAGCGTCATCTCACAGTCGGCGCAGAGCAGCGAGAACGTGGCGATCCCGGCGCGGCGCAGCCGGTCGGCGATGATGCCGGCGTGTTCGCGGACGCTGACCCGGACCATGTGCACGTGCGCGATGGACACCTCGGGCACCGGTTTCGGGCTCATCGCCTTGACCGCGAGCTTGCGCAGCCGCTCGGGACCGATGCCGAGCACCAGGTCGGGCAGCGCCTCGGCGTACCGGGGTTCGAGCGTGACCGCCCTCGGGTAGCGCCGTCCGCCGACCGCCTCCAGCTCGGCGATGTGCGCGGCGGCCTCCTTGTACGCCTTGTACTGCAGCAGCCGCGCGAACAGCAGGTCCCGCGCCTCCAGCAGCGCCAGGTCCTCCTCGTCCTCCACCTCGGCGGAGGGCAGCAGCCGGGCCGCCTTCAGGTCGAGCAGGGTGGCGGCGACGAGCAGGAACTCGCTGGTCTCGTCCAGGTCCCACTGGTCGCCCATCGCCCGCAGGTACGCGATGAACTCGTCGGTGACCTTGTGCAGCGCGACCTCGGTGACGTCCAGCTTGTGCTTGCTGATCAGCTGGAGCAGCAGGTCGAACGGGCCGGTGAAGTTGTCCAGCCGGACGGTGAAGCCACTGGTCTGCTCGCCGGTGCCCGCGTCGGCCGGCACCACACCGTCGACCTCGGCGGCCAGCTCCGCGGCTACGGCGGGGTCGCCGGCGCCGTGTGGCGGGTCGAGGGGCGGTGCGGTCACCGGGAAACCGTAGACGACGCGGCGGGCGGCCGGCGTGCGCCCTACCGGTCCGCCTGGGCGGCGATGACCTCCCGGGCCAGCTGCCGGTAGTTGCGCGCGCCGGAGGAGGCCGGGTCGAGGGTGGTGATCGGGGCGCCGGCCACGGTGGACTCGGGGAACTTCACCGTCTTGGTGATGACGGTCTGGTAGACCTTGTCGCCGAACGCCTCGACCACCCGCTGCAGCACCTGGCGGCAGTGGGTGGTGCGGCTGTCGTACATGGTGGCGAGGATGCCTTCGAGCTCCAGGTCGAAGTTGAGCCGCTCGCGCACCTTGTCGATGGTGTCCAGCAGCAGCGCGACACCGCGCAGGCTGAAGAACTCGCACTCCAGCGGGATGAGCACGCCGTGCGCGACGGTGAGCGCGTTGATCGCCAGCAGGCCCAGTGAGGGCTGGCAGTCGATCAGGATGAAGTCGTACTCTTTGCGGATGGTGCGCAGCACCCGCGCCAGGGCCATCTCCCGGGCGACCTCGTTGACGAGCTGGATCTCGGCGGCGGAGAGGTCGATGTTGGCGGGCAGCAGGTGCAGCCCGGCCACGTCGGTCTTGATCAGGACGTCCTCGGCGGTGACGTCGTCCTGCATCAGCAGGTTGTAGACCGACAGGTCCAGGTTGTGCGGGTTGACGCCCAGCCCGACGGAGAGGGCGCCCTGCGGGTCGAAGTCGACGAGCAGCACCTTGCGGCCGTACTCGGCCAGGGCCGCGCCCAGGTTGATGGTCGTCGTGGTCTTGCCGACGCCGCCCTTCTGGTTGGCCATCGCGATGATCCGCGCCGGGCCGTGCCGGTCGGTCGGCATGGGTTCGGGGATCGGCTTGCGCATGGTGTACGCGGCCGGGTCGGCGGGGCCGAGATCGGCGCCGAGCGTCGCCTGCTGCTCACGGAGCTCCGACGTCCAGGTCTCGGCACGGTCACCGTTTCCTGCCATGTCCTCGTTGCCCCCTCCCGACGACCACCCGGCGTCGGAGCCGTCCGACGTCCCTCGCGGCGCCGCTGCGCACCCCCGGTCCGTCGCACCTGGAGGCCCGCGCCGATGCCGACTGTACGCCACCGGCCAGCAGCGCGTTCGGTAGCGGGTCGGCGTGTCGGCGGCCCGTCGGCCAGGGCCGGCCACGTCGGCGCTCAGCGGGCGCGCGGATGCGCTGTCGCGTACACCTCGCGCAGTCGTTCCACGGTGACCAGTGTGTAGACCTGGGTGGTGGTCACCGACGCGTGGCCGAGCAGTTCCTGCACCACGCGCACGTCCGCGCCGCCGTCGAGCAGGTGCGTGGCGTACGAGTGGCGCAGCGTGTGCGGGGAGACCGCGTCGGGGCCGTCGACCGGCAGGCCGGCCCGGGCGGCGGCGGCGCGCAGCACGGCCCAGGCGCCCTGCCGGGTGAGCGGGCCGCCGCGGGCGTTGACGAACACCGCGTGGGTGCCGCGTCCGGCCGCGAGCAGCGCCGGGCGGCCCCGGACCAGCCAGGCGCGCAGCGCGTCGGCCGCGTACCCGCCGACCGGGACCAGCCGGGTCCGGCCGCCCTTGCCGCGCAGCAGCACGGTTCCGGCGTCCAGGTCGAGGTCGTCGACGGCGGCGCCGACCGCCTCGGAGATGCGCGCGCCGGTGCCGTACAGGAATTCCAGCAGCGCCCGGTCGCGCAGCGCGCGGGCGGCGGCGTCGCCGGTGCCGTCGGCCGGGCCGGCGGCCTCCAGCAGCCGCAGGACCGCGTCGACGGGCAGCGCCCGGGGCAGGCGGCGCGGCGGCGCGGGCGGGCGGACGTCGCGGCTGGGGTCGGCGCCGGTGAGCCCTTCGCGCAGCGCGAAGCGGTGCAGGCCGCGTACCGCGCTGGCGGCGCGGGCGGCGGAGGAGACGGCGAGCGGCGGGTGGTCGTCGTCGCCGGCGCGCAGCCGGGCCAGGTGGGCCTCGACCTGCGCGGGCCCGGCGGCGGCCAGGTCGTCCACCCCGGCGGCGGCCAGGGTGGCGAGGTAGCGGTCCAGGTCCCGGCGGTACGAGGCGAGCGTGTTCGCGGACAGCCCGCGCTCGACGGTGAGGTGGTCCAGGTACGTCCGGACCGCGCGGCGCAGGGCCGGCGCGGGTTCCGCGCCGGCCGCGCGCACGGCGGCGTCGGTCAGCTCAGCACCTCGTCCAGCGGCAGCACGTCCATGCCGTGCGCCTCGGCGACCGGGCCGTAGACGACCTTGCCGGCGTGGGTGTTCAGGCCCAGCGCCAGCGCCGGGTCGTTGCGCAGCGCGGCCTGCCAGCCCTGGTTGGCCAGTTCCAGGGCGTACGGCAGGGTGACGTTGGTCAGCGCGTAGGTGCTGGTGTTCGGCACCGCGCCGGGCATGTTCGCCACGCAGTAGAAGATCGAGTCGTGGACCTTGTAGACCGGGTCGGCGTGCGTGGTCGGGCGCGAGTCCTCGAAGCAGCCACCCTGGTCGATGGCGATGTCGACGAGCACGCTGCCCGGCTTCATCCGGGAGACCAGCTCGTTGGAGATGAGCTTCGGGGCCTTCGCGCCGGGCACCAGCACCGCGCCGATGACCAGGTCCGCGTCGAGCACTGCCCGCTCGATCTCGTACGCGTTTGAGGCGACGGTCTGCAGGTGGCCCCGGTAGATGGCGTCGGCGGAGCGCAGCCGGGCCACGTTCTTGTCCAGCAGCAGCACCTCGGACTGCAGGCCCAGCGCGATGGCGGCGGCGTTGAGGCCGGACACGCCCGCGCCGATGACCACGGTCTTGGCGGCGTACACGCCGGAGACGCCGCCGGGCAGCACGCCCCGCCCGCCGCCGGTGCGCATCATGTAGAAGGCGCCCACCTGGGGGGCGAGCCGGCCGGCCACCTCGGACATCGGGGCGAGCAGCGGCAGCGACCGGTCGGGCAGCTCGACCGTCTCGTACGCGATGCCGGTGACCTTGCGGTCGACCAGCGCGTCGGTGCACTCGCGGGAGGCGGCCAGGTGCAGGTACGTAAAGAGCACCTGTCCCTCGCGCATCCGGTGGTACTCCTCGGCGATCGGCTCCTTCACCTTGAGGACCAGCTCGGCGGTGTCCCACACCTCGTCGGCGGTGGCCAGGATCTTCGCGCCGGCGGCGGCGAACTCGTCGTCGGTGATGCTGGAGCCGACGCCGGCGCCGGCCTCGACGAAGACCTCGTGGCCGTGGCGGGTGAACTCGTTGACGCCCGCGGGCGTGATCGCCACCCGGTACTCGTGGTTCTTGACCTCGCGGGGGATTCCGACCTTCACGATGCAGACACCTTCCTCCGGGGCTGCTCACCCCCGACTGCGCGGCGCCGCGCCGGCTCCGTTGCCGGCGCGGTACACCGGTCCCGCCGGCGGCAGTCTAGAGCCGTGGGAAGCCCACGGACGGCGACACTGTGACATCCGGTGCCCGCTGGTGCTGACGGTGTGTCAGGCATGGGCCAGGCTGGCCGGTGGAGACGTCATCAGCCGACAGGACAGAGTTCGGCAAATATCCTTCCACGACCGGGGTGCCGGGGCCGACAGGACGCGAGTCGATCACTATTGTGTCCGCTCATGACCACTCCTTACCAGCAGTACCCGCAGGGCGTCTCGGACAAGAGCAAGGTCGTCGCGGGTGTGCTCCAGATCCTCCTCGGCGGCTTCGGCATCGGCCGGTTCTACATGGGCGACACCAAGACCGGTGTCATCCAGCTCATCGTCACGCTCGTGACGTGCGGCATCGGCGCGATCTGGGGCCTCGTCGACGGCATCCTGATCCTCGTCAACGGCGGTGTCGACGGGCAGGGCCGCCCGCTGCGCGACTGACCACCGCAACGGAAAGGGGCCGCCCGGCGCAGAGCGCCGCGCGGCCCCTTCGTCGTCGGTTCCCGATCAGCGCGGCAGCGGCGCCTCCGGCCGGCGCAGCTCGGTGAAGCCGGTCTCCCGGGCGCGGGCCGCGGCGAGCAGCCCGGCCACGCAGGACGCGTTGGTGATCTCACCGGCCAGCACCATCCGCACCGCCTCGTCCAGGTCCACGCGGACCACCTGGAGGTCGGCCTCCTCGTCGTGCCGGTCGTGCCGCTGCTCCGCCGGTACCTCGGCCAGCTCGCGGGCCAGGAACACCCGGACCACCTCGTCGGAGAAGCCGGGCGAGCTGTGCAGGTCCACGAGCACGTCCACGCGCGCCGCGGTCAGGTCGGCCTCCTCGGCCAGCTCCCGCAGCGCCGCGGCGGCCAGGTCCTCGCCGCCGACGTCCATCAGCCCGGCGGGCAGCTCCCACAGGTGCCGGCCGACCGGGTGCCGGTACTGGCGGATCAGCACCACCTGACCGGCGTCGTCGAGCGCCACCACGGCGACCGCGCCGACGTGCCGCACGTAGTCCCGGGTCGCCTCGCCGCCACCGGGCATGGTGACGTCGTCGCTGACCACCGAGAAGATCCGGCCGGACCAGATCTGGCGGCGCGCGGTCACCTCGTACCGGTGCTCGACGCCGCTCACTTGGCCTGGGCCTTGGCGCCGCCGCCGCGGCCGGCCTTCTTCGCCGCGCCGTCCAGGTCCACCGGCAGCTGGTCGGCCTGCGAGTACGCCACGGCGGCGCCGACGAACGCGGCGAACAGCGGGTGCGGGCGGGTGGGGCGGCTCTTCAGCTCCGGGTGCGCCTGGGTGGCCACGAAGAACGGGTGCAGGTTGCGGTCCAGCTCGACGAACTCCACGAGCCGCCCGTCCGGCGAGGTGCCGGAGATCGTCAGCCCCGCCTTGGTGAGCTGGTCCCGGTAGGCGTTGTTCACCTCGTACCGGTGGCGGTGCCGCTCGCTGACCTCGGTGCTGCCGTACGCCTCGGCGACGATCGACCCCTCGGCGAGCTTCGCCGGGTACGCCCCGAGCCGCATGGTGCCGCCCAGGTCGCCGCGGCCGGCCACGATGTCCTCCTGGTCGGCCATGGTGGCGATGACCGGGTGCACGGCCTCCTCGTCGAACTCCAGGGAGTTCGCCCCGTCGAGGTTGGCCAGGTGGCGGGCCACCTCGATGGTCATGCACTGCAGGCCGAGGCAGAGGCCGAGCAGCGGGATGCCGTTCTCCCGCGCGTACCGGGCGGTGCCGACCTTGCCCTCGATGCCGCGTACGCCGAAGCCGCCGGGGATGACGATGCCGTCGACGCCGGACAGGGCGGCGGCCGCGCCGGCCGCTGTCACGCAGTCGTCGCTGGGCACCCACTTGAGCTTCACCCGGGCGCGGTGGCCGAACCCGGCCGCCCGGATCGCCTCGCTCACCGACAGGTACGCGTCGGGCAGGTCGACGTACTTGCCGACGAGCGCGACGGTGATCGTGTGCCGCGGCTGGTGCACCCGCTCCAGCAGGTCGTCCCAGCGGGTCCAGTCGACGTCGCGGAACGACAGGCCGAGCCGGCGCACCACGTACGCGTCGAGGCCCTCCCGGTGCAGCACCTTCGGGATGTCGTAGATGCTCGGCGCGTCCGGGGCGGCGGTGACCGCCTCCCGGTCGACGTCGCAGTACAGC
The DNA here is from genome assembly GCF_018070485.1 of Micromonospora sp. C41. NCBI lineage: Bacteria > Bacillati > Actinomycetota > Actinomycetes > Micromonosporales > Micromonosporaceae > Micromonospora > Micromonospora sp. C41. The sequence goes on from NZ_JAGPXP010000011.1 coordinate 186,560, forward strand.
GACAGCTTCTCCTTGACCTTGTCCGGGATCTCCCGGTCGCAGCGCAGCACCAGCGCGTCGGGCTGGATGCCGATGCTGCGCAGCTGCGCCACCGAGTGCTGGGTCGGCTTGGTCTTCAGCTCGCCCGACGGCGCCAGGTACGGCACCAGCGACACGTGCAGGTAGAAGCAGTTGTCCCGGCCCAGGTCGTGGCGGATCTGCCGGATCGACTCCAGGAACGGCAGCGACTCGATGTCGCCGACGGTGCCGCCGACCTCGGTGATCACCACGTCGGGCACCTGGCCGTCGGCGTCCGGGTCGGCCATGCCGCGGATGCGGGCCTTGATCTCGTTGGTGATGTGCGGGATGACCTGCACCGTGTCGCCGAGGTACTCCCCGCGCCGCTCCTTGGCGATCACCGCCGAGTAGATCTGGCCGGTGGTGACGTTCGCCTTGCCGGAGAGGTCCCGGTCGAGGAACCGCTCGTAGTGCCCGACGTCGAGGTCGGTCTCGGCGCCGTCCTCGGTGACGAAGACCTCGCCGTGCTGGAACGGGTTCATCGTCCCGGGGTCGACGTTCAGGTACGGGTCGAGCTTCTGCATCACCACGCGCAGTCCGCGCGCGGTCAGCAGACTGCCGAGGCTGGAGGCGGTGAGGCCCTTACCCAGCGAGGAGGCGACGCCCCCGGTGACGAAAATGTGCCTGGTCGTCCGTGCTGTAGGGGCCAAGGCCTGCTCCCGTGTCGTCCGTAGCGGTCGTGCGAACCGCCGTGCCGATCAGACAAGTGATCACGCGATCCACGGGATTCCACGGTAACACCATCCGGACCGTGAGCCGGCGTCGCACCCGCTGTCGGCGCACGTGAGGCCCGTGCCGGCCCTCCCCCGGCCCTCTTCCGTGCCCGTCCGGGCCCTTGATCGACACCACCCCGCCGATGTGGTGCCTTCCACAGGGCCTTGACCCCGCCACCTCCCCGATCTGGCGAGGGCGCGCGCGGGGGGCGGCACGCCCGCGGGGCAGCGCGGGCCGGATCAGCCGGCGGGGACCTCCGAGGAGGCCGGGGTCGGCTGTGCGGGGACCCGCGCCCCGGCGCCGGGCGATGCGTTCGGCGTTTCCGTGCCGGCCGGGCCCTGCCGACCCGGTCCGGCCGGCTCCCCGGCCTCCCCCGGATCGCCCACACCGTCACCGGCCGGACCGTCGCCCGCCGACCCACCATCACCAGCACCGTCGCCAGCACCGTCACCGGCCGACGGAGCACCGTCAGGCGGGCCGCCGGCAGCGGGGCCGCCTCGGGAAGGGCTGTCCGGGCCGCCCGGTGGTACCGCGTCCGTCTCGCCGCCAGGGCGGCCGCTGTCGGGCAGCGTACGGTCGGTGGAGTGGTCGAGCACCCGCAGCGCCGACAGCGCCGCCATGGGCACCACGAGCGCCGCCGCCGCGCCGGCCACGTCCAGCGCCGAGCCGCCCAGCACGCCGCCCAGCCCGACGGCCACGCCGGTGCCGGCCATCGCGGCCCGGATCGCCGGGTAGATGCCGAACAGCCGCATCAGGCCGCCCCACGGCTGCAGCAGCGCCAGCCAGACCAGCGCCGCCCCGGCCAGGGCCAGCACGGTGAGCGGGCTGTTCACCAGCGTCTGGATGTTGGAGTCGCCGGAGCGGTGCACGGTGAGCCCCCCGGTGCCGTCGCCGAGCGCGGCCAGGAACCGGCCCAGGCTTCCCCGCTCGTCGGCGGGACGGCCCAGGTCGACCAGGGCGAAGCCGATGGTGACCGCGAGCGCGGCCATGGTGGCCCAGGCCAGTCGGCTCACGGTGAGCCAGCCGCCGGTGCAGATGGCGGCGGCGACGCTGACGCCGGCGGTGAGCGCGATCGCGCCGATCGAGTCGGCGCCCAGGTACGGGCTGCCCACGATCACCACTGCCAGTCCGCCGACGGCCACCATCACCATCGGCCGCCAGCCCTTGCGGAACCGCTGGGCGAGCCAGCCGCCGCACAGCAGTGATCCGGCGACGAACACGCCCAGCCCGACGGTGCCGAGCCCGGCGTACCGGCCACCCTCCAGCGCGGAGTACCCGACCACGCCGTTGAGCTGCAGCCGGGAGCCGGTGAGCACGTCCACGCCGACCACGAGCGTGGCCAGCCCGGCGACCGCGCCGAGCGGGCCGAGCGTGCGCTCGTGCCCGGGGCTGAACCGGACCAGGGCGGTGCCGCCGACGACGAGCAGCGCGGTCACCGAGGCGTACCAGACGCCGGCGTGGCTGCCGCGCCACCAGGGCACGGCGTCGGCCAGCAGCGCCGCGGGCACGGCCAGCGCGGCGGCGATGAGCAGCAGCTCCACCACGGCGACGACGCGCCGGGACACCGGTTCCGGTCCGTGCGGGCCGGCGAGGCGGCGGGCCCGGCGTAGCAGCGGCAGCACCGCCACCGCGAGGGCCAGCTGGGCGGCGGCTAGCAGGGTGAAGAACCAGCCGGCGACGCGCCGCTGGGCGGCGGCCTCCCGGTCCGCGTCGGCCGACGCCTCGATCGCGGCCCGCAGGTCGTCGGGCCGGTCGTCGGCGGTGACCGCGGGACGGCCGACGAAGGCCCGTTCCGGGGCCGGCCGGTCGAGTACGGCGAGCACGGTCGGGGCCAGGTCGACCAGTTGCAGGTAGCCGGATCGGGCGGTGCTCGGCGAGGTCAGCCAGCCGCCCGTCCAGCCGGGGCCGTCGGCGATCGCGACGTGCAGCCGCGCCGGGTTGTCGGTGTCGGAGACGCCCGCGACCAGCACCAGTGAGCGCGGCGGCCGGGCGGCGAGGACCCGGGCCAGCCGGGCGTCGGCCTGCCGCGCCTGGGCGGCCCGTACGGCCGGGTCGTCGTCGTCGACGGTGCCGGCGTCGACGATGCTCAGCACGCAGGAGCCGAGCAGTTCCGCCGGGTTCTCGGGCAGCGTGGGCGCGTACCTGTCGACCCGGCCGTACGGACGGGCGGCGGCCCCGGCGGCGCCCGGCCCCACCGCCACCGAGCAGCGCACCGACTCGGCCAGCGCGCCGGGCTTGGCGCCCCAGGCGAGCTGGACCGGGTGCTGCGCCCCGACGCGGGGCGGGTCGGGCAGGTTCGCGCCGATGCCGTCGGGCCGTTCCACAGTCACGCCGGCCGCCGGGCAGCCACCGCCCGGACGGGCGCCCGGCCAGGCGGCGAAGTTCCCGGCGCCGAGGGTGAGCCAGCCGTCGACGGGGCAGGTGGGCCGGTGCGCGGACCGCACCGACAGGGAGCCGATCGCGCCCTGCTCGGCCATCCGCCACAGCGTCGGCGTGTTCTCCGGGTCGACGTCGTCCCAGCGCAGGCCGGCCGCGCCGACGAGGACCACGAAGTCGGCGCCGGGCCGGTCCGCGCCGCGGTCCGGCCGGGCGGCCAGCGCGGTGATGCCCAGCGCCACCACGACCAGGGTGAGCAGGACCGGGGTCAGTCGGCGCAGCATCAGCGGTTCCCGGCGGAGTGCTGCGGTGTCAGCTCGGCGTAGAGGTCGGCGAGCGCGGCCACGGTGTCCGCCTCGGTGGGCCAGGTCGCGGCCCGGGCCAGGCCGCGCCGGCCCACCTCGGCCCGGCGTACGGGGTCGTCGAGCAGGTCGCGCACCGCCGCGTCGACGGCGTCCACGTCCCCGGGCGGCACCAGCACGGCCCCGTCGCCGACGAGCTCCGGCAGCCCGCCGACGGCGGTCGCGACGAGCGGTACGCCGGCCCGCAGCGCCTCCTGGGCGAACAGCTGCCGGGCCTCCCAGTCGCTGGTCACCACGGCGAGGTCGGCGCCGGCCAGCAGGTCCGCCACGTCGGTGCGGTGCCCGAGCAGCGTCACCGGCGCGCGGGCGGCCGAGATCCGGGCGGCCAGCGGCAGATACGCGGGTCCGCTGCCGGCGATCACCACGACCGGGGCGGGGATACGGGTGCGCCAGCGGGCGGCGGCGTCGATGAGCACGTCGTACCGTTTCTGCGGGTGCAGCCGGCCCACCGAGAGGATCAGCGGGCGGTCGGCGGTGACGCCGAACTCGGCGCGGACGGCGGCGCGGCGGCGGCCCGGCGGCGGCAGCGTGGGCGCGGCGACCGGGGCCAGGCGCGCGTCGGCGGCGCCCAGCGCGGCGGCGCGGTCGACCAGGTCGGCGGAGGCGCCCAGCGCGACCCGCACGGACCGGGCGACGATCCGCTCGACCAGCCGGGACGCCGCGCCGCGCAGCCCTTTCGCGAGGACCGCGTTGTGCCAGGTGACGACGAGCGGCGCGGTGGGGCGGGCGAGCGCCGCGACCAGGCCGGCGCGCAGCCCGTGCGCGTGCACCACGTCGACGGGTGTGTCCGCGAGCGCCCGGCGCAGCGCGGTGACCGCGCGCGCGTCGCCCGGCGTGGGGCTGGCCGGGATCTCCACCGGGGTGAACCGGGCGCCGACGCCGGTGAAGCCGAACTGCTCCTCGGTGGCGGCCGGTCCGCACACCAGCACCGACGCTCCGGCCTCGGTGAGTCCCCCGGCGATCGAGCGCACGTGCTGCCCGACCCCGCCGGTGCTGGAGGCGAGCACGAGGGCCACCGACCCGGGCCAGCGCGGTGCGGGCGAGGCGTCCGTCATGAGGAAACGGTCTCCTTTCCGTCGCCCCGCTCGCCGGGGTGCTGCTGCGCCGGCGGGCCGTCGTCCCCGCCGGCCGGGCGTCGCCGGCGCAGCCGGCGGGTCACGGTCGCGAGCAGCGGCCGCAGGTCGCGGGCGTCGGTCAGCCAGGCGACGGCGAGGAACAGGACACCGACCACGACCCCGGACAGCATGCCCTGCGCGAGGGCCTGCGGTGTCGTCGGGGTGCCGTCACCGAGCCCGGCGAGTCCCGCCGCGACGGCCGCCCCGCCCGCTCCGGCGACCACTGCGGCGAGCAGTCCGGCGGCGCCGGCCCGGCCGATCCCGGCGAGCGCCTCGCCGCCGGCGGCACGCCGGACCGCGACGATCAGCAGCGCGCCGAGCAGCACCATGCCGGCCGACGTCGCCAGCGTCACCGCGAGGACCCGGTCGGCCAGCGGCAGCGCCTGGGCGAACAGGAGGGCGAACGCGGGCACGCTGAGCCATCCGAGCGCGGTCGCGACGGTGGCCGCGCGGGTCTCGCCGCGGGCGTACAGGGCGCGGGTGAGGACCGCGAACAGGCCGTAGCCGAGCAGGCCGGGCGCGAACCCGGCGATCCCGGCCGCGGCGGTACGCGCGTCCAGCGGGTCGGCGAAGAAGAAGTGCCCGACCGGGATCGCGGTGCCGACGAGCGCGGCGGCGCCGAGCAGGCTGAACAGCACCACGCCGCGTACCGCCGGGGCGAGCGTGTCCCGGTAGGCGCGCTCGTCGCCGGTGGCCCGGGCCGCGACGAGCGTCGGATACGCGGCCACCGCCAGCGGCACCGCCAGCACCGCCCAGGGCAGGAAGTAGACGGTCTGGGCGAGGTTGTAGACGCCGACGTCGGCGGTCCGGCCGTAGGTGACCTGGTTGAGCGCTACCACCAGGGCGATCTGCTGGGCGGCGACGGTGACCACCCCGGCGACGGCCAGGCCGCCGACCCGGGCCCGGGCGTCGGCCGGGAACCGGTAGCCCGGCCGGATCCGGAGCTTCAGCCGGCGCAGCGGGATCAGCAGCGACAGCGAGAGCACCACCACGCCGAGTGTGGTGCCGGCGGACAGCAGCAGCTCGCCGCCGCGCCCGGCCTCGCCGATCGTGGCCAGCCGCCCCTCGGTCGCGGTGAAGGCGAGGTAGACGCCGATCACGCTGATGCTCGACAGCAGCGGCGCGATCACCGGCCAGGCGAACCGGCGGTGCGCCTGGAGCACCCCGGTGAGCACGATGCCCACGCCGTAGAGCGGCAGCTGCGGCGCGAAGACGCGCAGCATCCGGGCCCCGGACGCCTGCTGCGCCTCGCTGAGACCGTCTCCGATCAGGCCCGGCAGCGGGTCGGCGAAGATCGCCACCAGCACCGCCAGCGGCACCAGCAGCGTCAGCGTCCAGGTCAGCAGCGCGCCGGTGGTGGCGGCCACCGCACGCCGGTCACCGGCCTCGACCGCGCCGGCCAGCAACGGTACGACGAGACTGGCCAGCGCCCCGCCCGCGACGATCTCGAAGATGAAGTTCGGGACGTAGTTGGCCACCAGGTAGGCGCCACCGAGGTCGCTGGTGGACAGCGTCCAGGTGAACACGGCGGTGCGGCCGAAGCCGGCGAGCCGGCTGACCACGGTGAGCACGGCGATGAGGGCGGCCGCCCCGGCGACGCGGCCGGCGGCGGCGAGAGGTGCCGGTTTCGTCACGTCAGTCGGGCAGCCGGCCCAGTTCGTCGAGGTGCCGCAGCCCCGGCGTGGACGCGATGACCTGGGTGAAGCTGACCTTCTCGCTGGCGGCGGTGAGCGCGGCGAGCACGGCCAGCACGCCGGCGCGGCCCAGCGGCCCGGTACGCGCGGCCAGGCTCACGCCCAGCAGCGCACCGAGCGCGTTCGCGCCGCTGTCCCCGACCATCACCCGTTCGCCCAGGTCGTCCCCGACCAGCGCGGCCGACGCGCCCACCGCGCCCGCCGCGATGCCGCCGTGCGGGCCGGTGGTCAGCGGCGCGCCGAGCAGCATGCCGGACTTCAGCGCCCGGCCGGGCCGCAGGTCGAGCAGGTTTACCAGGTTGGCGGTGCCGGCCACCACGCCGGCGCCGAGCAGCACGTCGAGCCCGCGGCCGACCGCCCCGGCGCGCCGGCGGCGCGGGTGCGCGGCGACCCGCCGGTCGGCGGCGAGCAGCGCCGCGGCGGCGAGCCCGGCCACGCCGACCCCGGCGACCTTCACCAGCCCGGCGGTGACCTGGCCCTCGCGCAGCGCGGCGAGGTGCCCGGCGAAGCCCTTGGCGGCCTTCTGCTCGGGGCGTGCGCCGACCACGTCGTCGTAGAGGCCGACCGCGCCCGCACCGAGTCCGGCGACGAGCGCGGCGGCGCCGGCCGGTGCGCTGCCGGCGCCCAGCGCGCCGCCGGTCGCCGCGCCCACGGCGAGGGCCGGACCGGCGGCCAGGGTCACCGTGCGGCCCCGGTAGTTGGTGCGCTCCAGCGCCGGCCCGCCCGGCGACGTGCGCGTCTGGCGCAGCGTGTAGCGGGCGGCCAGCACCCCCGCGCCCACGGCGAGCAGCCGACCCAGTCTCACGGGACCTCCTCGATCCGGACTTCGAACGCGACGCGGCACGGACCGGGCGGCCCGAGCGGTCACCGGGGCAGTGTAGGCACCCGGGAGGCGGCGTTGTCGCCCACGCCGTACTGGCCGGTCTTCTTCTCGGTGAGCTGCTGCGCCAGGGCGAGGCTGGTGGCCAGCTGGCCCTGCACGGTGTTGGCGTTGTCGACGGTGGAGATGGTCTGCGACAGCACCGGGTCGCCGCGGACCACGGAGACCAGGTTCCCGCCGGTCGAGCCCATGCCGGCGACCACCAGCGCGCCGGCCCGGTCGAACTCCACGGCGATCTTCACCACCGACTCGTCCTTCTTGGCCGAGTCCTTGTCCACGTACGGCTGGCCGGTGACCATCACGACCGCCTCGGCGGCGGTGGAGATCTTGTCCGCCGGGGTGAGGTAGCCGGCGGTGGCGTACTGCTCCAGCACCGTGCGCCGGTCGGTCTCGCTGGCCGCCGGGGTGCCCGCGGGACGGTCGACCAGGACGTTCGCCAGCAGCGCGCTCGAGGTCTCCACGCCGTGCCCGTTGCCGGGCAGGTTGATGGCGGGGGACGTGTTCGGCCGGGCGGTGACCGCCAGTTCCAGCAGGTTGTTGTTGCTGTCCGGGTTGACGAACTTGTCCTGCACGTCGATGCGGCCGGTGACGTCCGCGCCGGCGGTCTGCAGCATCTTCACCACGCCCTCGGCCTGGTCGCGGCCGCTGGGCAGGGTGAGCACCAGCACCCGACGGCCGGTCAGCTTGCCGGGCAGGACGAGCTGGGCCACCTCGGCGGCGAAGTCCTCCTCGGTCTCCAGCTGCTTCTGCATGCTGTTGACCGACTGGCGCATCAGCGAGTTGTCCTTGCGCAGGCCGTTGACGTTCTCCCGGAGCGAGTCGGCGACCGGCCCGTTGAGGGCGGCCGTGCCGACCACCAGGCCGATCGCCAGCGCCAGGAACACCGCGGTCAGGGACACCACGTGGTAGCGAAAGTTGATCACGCTTGCAGCCTCTTGATCGTCGGGGGAGCTAGAAGAGCTGGCCGAGCTGGAACACGAAATTGTCCCACCATTCGGAGACCACGCCCAAATACGCCTTCCCGACGGTGGAGACCGCCACCGCGGAGGCCATCGCGGCCACCGCCGACAGGACCAGCAGCAGCAGCGACGAACCGGAGATGCTCTGCCGGTAGAGCCGGCTGACGCCCTTGGCGTCGACCAGCTTGCCGCCCACCTTCAGCCGGGTCAGGAACGTCGACGCCATGCCGCCGCGCCCCTTGTCCAGGAACTCCACCAGGGTGGCGTGGGTGCCGACGGCCACCAGCAGCGACGCGCCCTTCTCGTCGGCCAGCAGCATGGCGAGATCCTCGCTGGTGGCCGCCGCCGGGAACGTGATCGCCGGTACGCCGAGCCCGTTGACCCGGGCCAGGCCGGGCGCCCGCCCGTCCGGGTAGGCGTGCACGATCACCTCGGCGCCGCAGCGCAGCACGTCGTCGGTGACCGAGTCCATGTCCCCGATGATCATGTCCGGGGTGTAGCCCGCCTCGACCAGCGCGTCGGCCCCGCCGTCGACGCCGATCAGCACCGGCTTGAACTCCCGGATGTACGGGCGCAGCACGTCCAGGTCGGCCTTGTAGTCGTAGCCGCGCACCACGATCAGGCAGTGCCGGCCCTGGACCTGGGTCTGGATCTCCGGCACGCCGACGCCGTCGAGCAGCAGGTCACGTTCCTGCCGCAGGTAGTCCATCGTGTTGGCGGCGAACGCCTCCAACTGCACCGACAGGCCCTCCCGGGCGTCGGCCATCGACTTGGCCACGGTCTCGGCGTCCTGCAACGTGCCGTGCGCGACCGGCTCCTCGCCGACGAACACGGTGTTGCCCTCGATGCGGACCCGGTCACCCTCGCGGACCTGCTCGAAGACGCTCTCGCCGAGATCGTCCAGCAGCGGGATGCCGGCCGAGATCAGCACCTCCGGGCCGAGGTTGGGATAGCGGCCGGAGACCGACGGCTTGGCGTTGAGCACCGCCGCCACACCCACCGCGACGAGCGAGTCGGCCGCCACCCGGTCCAGGTCGACGTGGTCGATGACCGCGATGTCGCCGGGGCGCAGCCGCCCGACCAGCCGTTTCGTCCGGCGGTCGAGGCGCGCGGTGCCGACGATGGAGCCCGGCTCCGGGTTCCGGCTCCGGCGCAGTATGGGTAGACGCATCGTGACCATCCTGGCATGTGAGGCAGGTTTTGCTGTCGCGACATGCCTGAGCAGGGCCGCCTACCCAGGGAAGCACACCGGAACCCGCGCCGGTGTGCTTGCGCTCACAATCGGGGTATCACGGACGCCTTTCCTTGGCCGCCACGGCCAGGAGCTCCTCGGCATGGGCGATACCCAGATCCGAGTCCGGCAAACCGGCGAGCATCCGGGCCAGTTCCCGGGCGCGCTCGGTGTCCTCCACCACGCGCACCCCGCTCGTGGTGACCGCTCCCCCGGTGTCCTTGGCCACCACCAGGTGCCGGTCGGCGAACGCGGCGACCTGCGGCAGGTGGGTGACCACGAGCACCTGATGACTGCGGGCCAGCCGGGCCAGCCGGCGGCCGATCTCCACCGCGGCCTGACCGCCGACACCCGCGTCGACCTCGTCGAACACCAGCGTGGGCGGGCCGCCGGAACCGGCGAAGACCACCTCGATGGCGAGCATCACCCGGGACAGCTCGCCGCCGGAGGCGCCCTTCTGCAACGGCAGCGCCGGCGCGCCCGGGTGGGCCAGCAGCCGCAGCTCCACCTCGTCGGCGCCGTCCGCGCCGACGCCGGTCTCGACGCCGTTGACCGGCAGGCTCGGCTCGGACCGGCCCGCCGGACGCGGCAGCACCGCCACCTCGATCCGGGCGTGCGGCATGGCCAGCCCGGCCAGCTCGACGGTGACCTCCTCGGCGAAGCGGACCGCGGCCTCCCGCCGGGACGCCGACACCCGGCCGGCGAGGTCGGCCACCTCACCGGCGAGCCGGGTGGCCTCGCGGTCCAGCTCGTCCAGCAGCTCGTCGGAGGTGTCCAGATCGGACAGCCGCGTGCGGGCCCGCTCGGCCCACGCCACCACGCCGTCGACGTCGTCGGCGTACTTGCGGGTGAGCCCGCGCAACGCGGCCCGCCGCTCGTAGACGGTCTGCAGGCGGGCCGGGTCGGCGTCCAGCGCGGCCAGGTAGGTGGACAGCTCCGCGGCCACGTCGGTGACCAGCGTGGCGGCCTCCTCCAGCCGGGCCGCCAGCTCGCCCAGCGCCGGGTCGGTGCCGGCCTGCGCCTCCAGCGTGCGCCGCGCGGTGCCCAGCAGCGCCGCCGCGTCCGGCGTGTCGTCGGCCGCCTCGACGCCGCCGGCCACGCACTGCTGCGCCACCTGCGCGGCGGTACGCAGCCCCTCGGCGTGCTCCAGCCGCTGCGCCTCCGCCTTCAGCTCGTCGTCCTCCCCCGGCTGCGGATCGACCCGGGTGATCTCGTCCAGGCCCAGCCGCAGCAGGTCGGCCTCCTGGTTGCGTTCGCGCGCGTTGCGCCGCCGGTCGGCCAGGTCGTCGACGACCGTGCGCCACCGGGCGTACGTCTCGCGCAGCGCGTCGAGCAGCTTCTCGTGCTCCGGCCCGGCGAACCGGTCGAGCGAGGCGCGCTGCTCGGCCGGGCGCAGCAGCCGCAGCTGGTCGGACTGGCCGTGCACGGCCAGCACCTGCTCGCCGACCTCACCGAGCGTGGACACCGGCATGGCCCGCCCGCCCAGGTGCGCGCGGGAACGCCCCTCGATGGTCACGGTGCGGCTGAGCAGCAGCGAGCCGTCCTCGTCGGGCTCGCCACCGGCGTCGACGATGCGGGCGTGCACCGACTCGGCCACCCGCCCACCGAGGCGCAGCCGGCCCTCCACCACGGCGCGGCCCGGCTGGGCGCGCACCCGGCCGGCGTCGGCGCGGCCGCCGAAGAGCAGGCCGAGGCCGGTCACCACCATGGTCTTGCCGGCGCCGGTCTCGCCGGTGATGACGTTCATCCCCGCGGCCAGCGGCAGCGTGGTGTCCTCGATGACGCCCAGTCCGGTGATGCGCAGCTCTTCCAGCACAGCACCCGACAGTAGCCCCGCCGTGTGACAGTTGACCAGCCGGCAGGTCAAGCCGCGGGCACCCGACCCCGGACGAGGAGGAGCTCCACCGCAGCCCGGTACGGGCGGACACGGCCCGGGCCGGTGAGTTCGCGCAGCGGCTGGGCCGCCGACCGGCCGTGGTGGACGGTCGCACCGCGACCTGCCCACTGGTGCACGGCGGCCGGCCGACCTGATGCCGCCGCACCGGCGACATGTCGCCAGGTGGACACGAGCGCAGCGCGGTAGAGGGCCGGGACGCCGGAGATCGCGTCGCCCAGCTCGCGCACCGCCGCTTCCTCCGGCGGCGGCTGCACGACCTGTCCGCCCGACCGGGGTCGACACCCGATCGGGCGCGGCGCGCCGGTCCGCCCGCCGCGGCCGGCTACGACACTCCGGCGTCCCGACCGTCGCGGCCCCGACCACCCCCTGGCCGAGCCCGCGACATCCGGGCCACGCATCCGGAAGCGGCGGGCCTCACCGCCGCACCCGGACTCACCTCATCGCGGCCCGTACGCCCACCGTAACGTGCGCGGCGGCCCGGACCGGTGGTCCGAACGGAGGTTTCCGCTGATCCGTCGGTCAGCGACGGTTGCCCCGCCAGCCCTGGACGGGCAGGTCGAACTTGGCCACCAGCCGGTCGGTGAACGGACGCGCCCGCAACCGCACGATGCGCACCGGCAACGTGCCCCGGCGCACCGTGACCCGGGCGCCCGGCGGCAGGTCGTAGACACGCCGGCCGTCGCAGCAGAGCACCGCGAGGGTGGTGAACGGGTCGACGGTGATGACGAACGTCGACGTCGGCGCGGTCACCAGCGGGCGGCTGAACAGCGCGTGCGCGCTGATCGGCACCAGCAGCAGCGCCTCCACCTCGGGCCAGACCACCGGCCCGCCGCCGGAGAACGCGTACGCGGTGGAGCCGGTCGGGGTCGCGCAGATCACGCCGTCGCAGCCGTACCGGGACAGCGGCCGGCCGTCCACGTCGACGAGCAGCTCCAGCATCTGGGCGCGCTCGCCCTTCTCCACGCTGATCTCGTTCAGCGCCCACGACTCGATGGTCGGCCCGCCCTCGAACTCGGCGGTGACGTCCAGCGTGAGCCGTTCGTCCACGCTGTAGTTACGCTCGACCACGTCACGTACCGCGGTGTCCAGGTCGTCGATCTCCGCCTCGGCGAGGAAGCCGACCTTGCCCAGGTTGATGCCCAGCAACGGGACCTTCGTCGGACGGGCCAGCTCGGCCGCGCGCAGGAACGTGCCGTCCCCGCCCAGCGCGAAGACGATCTCGGCGCCCTCGGCCGCCTCCGGGCCGGTCACCGGCACCACACCGGGCAGGTCCAGGTCGTCGGCCTCCTCGGCCACCACCCGCACCTCGAAACCGGCGGCGATCAGGTCGGCGGCCACCGCCCGGGCGTGCTCGGTGCTGCGTCGACGGCCGGTGTGCGTCACCAGCAGCGCGGTGCGGCTCACCCGGACACCTCCTCGGTCGTGGCCGCCGTGGTGGCGGCGCCCTGCGGGCCGGCGGCCACTACCGCGCGGACCCGCTCCGGGTCCGCGGCGGGCGCGTCCCCGCGCAACCATACGAAGAACTCGACGTTGCCGCTCGGCCCGGGCAGCGGGCTGGCCGCCACTCCGGCCAGGCCCAGGCCGAGCCCGGCGGCCGCCGCGGCCACGTCGAGCACCGCCTCGGCGCGCAGCGCCGGATCGCGGACCACGCCGCCGGCGCCGACGCGCTCCTTGCCGACCTCGAACTGCGGCTTGACCATCAGCGCCAGGTCGCCGCCGGGGCCGGTGCACGCGGCCAGCGCGGGAAGCACCAGACGCAGCGAGATGAACGACAGGTCGGCCACCGTCAGGTCGACCGGGCCGCCGATCGCCTCCGGCGTGAGCGTACGCACGTTCGTACGCTCGAACACCCGCACCCGCTCGTCGGTGCGCAGCGACCAGGCGAGCTGCCCGTAGCCGACGTCCACGGCGACCACCTCGGCCGCGCCGCCGCGCAGCAGCACGTCGGTGAACCCGCCAGTCGACGCGCCCGCGTCCAGGCAGCGCCGGCCGGTGACGGTCAGCCCGCCGGGGGCGAACGCGGCGAGCGCGCCGGCCAGCTTGTGGCCGCCCCGGGAGACGTACTCGTCGGCCGGGTCCTCTCCGGTCACCAGCAGCGGATCGGCCGGGTCGACCATCGCCGCGGGCTTGCGTGCCCGCACTCCGCGCAGCTGGACGCGACCGGCCTCCACTAGCGCGGCGGCCTGTTCCCGGGAGCGGGCCAGCCCGCGCCGGACCAGTTCGGCGTCCAGCCTGGTACGACGAGCCATCAGGTGTGTCTCCGCCTCTGCTCAGGCCTGGTCGATGGTGGCGAGGGTCTCGCGCAGCGTCTCGTACGCCGCCTCGTACTGGGCGATCTGGTCGGCCGGGGCGAGCGCCTCGGCGTTGGCCATGCCGAGCACCGCGGCGTCCACCGCCGGATGCCGCGCCTCGCCGACCTCCTCGGCCGGCGCGGGGCGTACCCCCGGGGGTGGTCCGGGCCGCGGGCCCGGCGGCGGACCGGGCCGCGGCGCGGTCACGAGCCGGCCGCCCGGCGGCCGGTGGCCTTCCTCGCCGGCCGGGCGGGCGCGGCGGGCGAGCCGTCGGCGGGGGTACGGGCCATGGTGGCGGGCGGCTTCTTCGCGATCGCCTTCTTGGCCACCGTCTTCTTCGCCACCGCCTTCGTCGGCGCCGTCGCCGCGGACTCGGCGGTCGGCGGCACGGTCGCGCCGGACGGCGCGGTGGCGGTCCCGGCCGGTGCGGCGGCGGGCTCGGACGATCCGGCGGGCGGCGTCTCGCCGGGCCCGAGGTTGCCGCGCGCCTCGCGCAGCTGCCGCTCCAGGTCGTGCACCCGGCGGGTCAGCTCGGCGACCTCGTCGGCGGTGGCCAGCCCGACCGCGCCCAGCGCCCGGTCCACCTCGAAGCGGACCAGCTTGGTCAGCGACTCCCGGTTCGCCAGGCCGGTGGCCACCAGCTCCTCGGCGAGCGTCTGGATCTGGGCGGCGGTCGCGCCACCCTGACCGACGACGCGCATGACCGCGTCCTGTGCCTTCTTCCGGGGCGCCTCCGTCAGGCCCATGGCCAGCTCGAGGTAGGCGCGCCACGCGTCCTGCATGCCTGAGTCCTTCCGCGGGGCGAGGTGTGCAGGTGCCACGCTACCGGGCACCCCGGACGCCCCATTGCGGTACGGTGCCGGGAAACGGCGTGGTTCGTGGTGAGGAGACGATGTGGCCAGCGTGGACGAGTGCCGGCAGGCGTTGCAGGACCTGGCCGCGCGGCTGGACCGCAACGCCGAGGCGCAGGGACGCATCGACCTGGACCGCACGCTGGCCTGCCGGATCACCGATCTCGGCACCGCGTTCCACGGGCGGCTGGAGGGCGGGCGGCTGGTCGACCTAGCCGACGGCGACGACCCGAAGGCGAAGATCGCGCTGAGCACCGGCAGTGACGACCTGGTCGCGCTGGTGAACGGCCGCCTCGACGTGATGTCGGCGGTCGCGTCCCGGCGGGTCTCGATCAAGGCGAACCCGTTCGACCTGATGAAGCTCCGCAAGCTGCTCTAGCCGGTCCACCGCGACCGCGCCGCCGTCGGGGTGCTTCGCCGCTCAGCCGTCGAGGCCGAACGCGGCGAGCGCCTCCGCCGCCGCCGGGGACTGCGCCCGCACGCGCGGCCCGGCCGACGCCGACCAGGCCACCGCGCAGAGCGCGGCGAGCGCCTCCAGCGGCGGTCCCGCGCCGTCGAGCACGAGGTCCGCGCCGGCTTCCGCCACCGACCAGCCGCCGGCGGTCGCCCGGCCCGGCACCGCCACCACCGCGTCCGGGTCGAAGAGCCCCGCCAGGTCGAACGAGACGTACGCGGGGCGGCGCTCCTCGGACGCCGCCAGCAGCTCGGCGGCGTCGCTGACCCCGGTGAGCACCAGCAGGCTGTCCAGCCCGGCCCGGCGGGCGCCCTCGATGTCGGTGTCCAGCCGGTCCCCCACCACGAGCGTGCGCCCGGCCCCGGCCCGGCGCGCGGCGGTGGTGAACAGCGCCGGCTCCGGCTTGCCCACCACCACGTCGGGGTCGCGGCCCAGCGCGGTACGCAGCACCGCGACCAGCGAGCCGTTGCCCGGCAGCGGGCCGCGCGGGCTGGGCAGGGTGCGGTCGGTGTTCGTGGCGTACCAGGGCGCGCCCGCGCGTACCGCCAGGGACGCCTCGGCCAGGTCCGACCAGCCGACCTGCGGACCGTAGCCCTGGGCCACGGCGGCGGGCTCCTCGTCGACGGTGGACACCGGCCGCAGGCCGACCGCGCGCAGCTCGGCCCGCAGCGCCTCCGCGCCGACCACGAGCACCGGCGCCCCCTCGGGCAGCCGGTCCCGGAGCAGCTCGGCGGTGGCCGCCGCGGAGGTGAGCACCTCCGCCGGCTGCGCCGGAACGCCCATGCCGGTGAGCAGGTCGGCGACCTCGCTGGAGCGCCGGGAGGCGTTGTTCGTCGCGTACGCGACGGCGCGCCCCTCGGCGTGCAGCCGGCCGACCGCCTCGACCGCGCCCGGGATGGGCCGGTCGATCAGGTAGATGACGCCGTCCAGGTCGAAGACGACAAGCGAGTACGCGTCGACCAGCCGGCCGGCCGCTCCGGCGCGGACGGGTCGCCCCTGGTCCGCGCCGGTAGCGGTGTCCCCGCCGTACCCGGTCACCGGCGCTCCGCCGCCTCGCCCTCGCCGGACGCGGCGTCGCCCGGTGCGGGCCGGTCGGCGTCGGCCTTGTCGGCCGGGGTGACGTCGGTGGCGTCCGCAGCCGCGACGGTGCTGCCCGGCGTGGCGGTGTCCGCGGACGTCGTGACGGCGGTCGGGGCGCCGGTGGCGAGCGAGCCGGCCTCGGCGTCGGTCAGCTCGTCGTCGGTCAGGTCGCCCGCGTCACGGTCCCGGTAGCCGGCCCGTGCCGCGTCGCCGCCGGTGCCCGACACGACGTCGTCGCTAAGCCGCGCGTCGTCCTCACGGTCGTCGTCATCGTCATCATCGTCATCATCGTCGTCATCGTCATCGTCATCGTCGTCGTCGTCGTCGTCATCGTCGTCGTCATCGTCGTCGTCGTCATCGTCGTCGTCGGCCGACGCCTCGGACGTGTCCGCGTCGTCCTCGGGCTCGTCGTCGCCCTCGATGACCACGCCGTCCAGCTCCAGCAGCCGCTCGGCGGCGTCGGTCTCCCCCTCGGAGTCCACGTCGGCGGCCCGGGAGAACCACTCCCGCGCCTCCTCGCGCCGGTCCACCGCCAGCAGCGCGTCCGCGTACGCGTAACGCAGTCGCGCCGCCCACGGCTCGGTCGAGTCGCCGGTCAGTTCGCGGACCTGAAGCATCGCCACGGCCGCGTCCTTCTGCCCGAGGTCGCCGCGCGCGCCGGCGGCCACGATGAGCAGTTCGATCGCGACGGCCTGGTCGAGCTTGTCCCGGTCGGCGCCGCGGAACAGGTCGATCGCCCGCTCCGGCCGGCCCAGCGCCCGCTCGCAGTCGGCCAGCACGGCCAGGTGGCTCTGCAGACCGCTCATCCGGTGGTACGTCCGCAGCTCGGCAATGGCCGTCTGCCACTCACCGGCGTGGTACGCGGCCAGTCCGACGGCCTCCCGCACGGCGGCGATCCGCGACGCGAGCCGGCGGGCCGCCATGGCGTGCGCCAGCGCCAGCGTCGGGTCCTCGTCGATCAGCAGCCCGGTCGCGACCAGGTGCCGGGCAACCGTCTCCGCAACCGGCTTGGCGAGGGAGAGCAGTTCCGCCCGGACAGCCGAGTCGAGGTCGCTCGCGACGACCTCGTCCGGCAACTCCGGCGCCTCACCGGTACGCCCTTCGCCGCGCTCGTCCCGGCGCTCCCGCTGCGGACCGAAGTTGCCACGGCGGTCGTCGCCGCCCGGCCGGTCACCGTAGCCACGGCGCTCACCGTCCCGCTCGCCCCGGAAGCCGCCCGGCCGACGGTCGTCACGACGGTCGTCGCGGCGGAAGCCACCCTCACGGCGCTCGCCGCCGCGGAAGCCGCCCTCGCGGCGCTCGCCGCCGGCGTAGCTCTCCCGACGGTCGCCACCCTGATAGCCGCCTTCGCGACGGTCGCCACCGCGGAAACCACCCTCACGGCGGTCGCCGCCTTCGCGACGGTCCCCGCCACGGAAGCCGCCCTCACGGCGGTCGCCGCCCTCACGACGGTCACCACCACGGAAGCCACCCTCACGGTCTCCACCACGGAAACCGCCCTCACGACGCTCACCACCGCGGAAGCCGCCTTCACGACGCTCGCCGCCCCGGAAACCACCCTCACGGTCCCCACCACGGAAGCCACCCTCACGGCGCTCACCGCCGCGGAAACCGCCGTCACGGTCACCGCTCCGGAAGCCACCCTCACGGCGCTCACCGCCGCGGAAACCACCCTCACGGTCACCGCTCCGGAAGCCACCCTCACGACGGTCACCGCCGCGGAAGCCGCCCTCGCGGTCGCCACCGCGGAAGCCACCCTCACGACGCTCACCACCGCGGAAACCGCCTTCCCGACGGTCACCGCCGGCGAAGCCACCCTCACGACGCTCTCCGCCACGGAAGCCGCCGTCACGGTCGCCGCCCCGGAAGCCGCCTTCACGACGGTCACCACCGCGGAAACCGCCTTCCCGACGGCCACCGCCGGCGAAGCCACCCTCACGACGGTCACCGCCGCGGTAGCCGCCGTCGCGGGTGCCGCCCTCGCGACGCTCACCGCCCCGGTAGCCGCCGTCACGGGCACCACCTTCACGGCGGTCGCCACCGCGGAAGCCGCCCTCGCGATCGCCACTGCGGAAGCCACCCTCACGGCGGTCACCACCACGGAAGCCACCCTCACGGCGGTCGCCGCCACGGGCGCCACTGTCACGGTCGCTGCCGCGGAAGCCGCCATCACGGTCGCCGCCCCGGAACCCGCCTTCGCGACGGTCGCCGCCCGGACGGCTTCCGCTCCGGAAGCCACCCTCACGGTCTCCACCACGGAAACCGCCCTCGCGACGCTCACCACCGCCGAACCCGCCTTCACGACGGTCGCCACCGCGGAAGCCGCCCTCGCGATCGCCACTGCGGAAGCCGCCCTCGCGGCGGTCACCACCACGGAAGCCACCTTCACGGCGGTCACCACCACGGAAGCCACCCTCGCGACGGTCGCCACCACGGGCGCCACTGTCACGGTCACCACCGCGGAAGCCGCCCGGGCGGTCGTCGCGGCCACCCCGGTACGAGGGACGGTCATCGCGACGGCCGTCGCGGCCGGCGTCACCACGCCCCTGGCCACGGTCGGCGCGATCCTCGTAACGACGGGGGCGGTCCCCGCCCTGGGGTCCTGAGCTCACAGGTACATCCTTCCTGATGGCGTTTCCGCCGAGAACGCTAACGCAGTCGAGGGCCGCCCCTGCTGGGGCGGCCCTCGACTGGAAGATTGTCCGGCGGTGTCCTACTCTCCCACACCCTCCCGAGTGCAGTACCATCGGCGCTGGAGGGCTTAGCTTCCGGGTTCGGAATGTGACCGGGCGTTTCCCCTCCGCCATGACCGCCGTAACTCTATGAACATGTCAACCAACCCAACCTGTGGGTGATCGTTTGTTCAGAGTTGCACAGTGGACGCGTAGCAGCTTGGTAGTCAAGTCCTCGG